>DASRJB010000514.1:0-3597 GCA_035649715.1 Pirellulaceae bacterium | reverse complement strand
GTCTGGGGCAGCAGCGGCGGCGGATCGCTGACGCTAAGCCTGCTCTTCCGTTACCCCGACTTGTACCGCACCGGCATGGCGATCGCCTCCGTCCCGGACATGCGGCTGTACGACACGATCTATCAGGAGCGATACATGGGGCTGCCCCAGGAGAACGCCGAAGACTACAAGCAAGGCTCGCCCATCACGCACGCCGAGGGATTGAAAGGCAACTTGCTGCTCGTGCACGGCAGCGGCGACGACAACGTGCACGCCCAAGGCATGGAGAAGCTGGTCGACCGGCTGATCGAGCTCAACAAGCCGTTCACGATGATGAGCTACCCGAACCGGACCCACGCCCTCAGCGACGGCGAGGGCAAGAACACGACGCGGCATATGTACGAGCTGCTGACCCGATACCTCAACGAGAATCTGCCGCCTGGCCCGCGGCCGTAGGCTCCCGAGTGTCCCGCGGCGGCAAGGCCCTGGCCGGGCGGCGAATCGATGCTATACTGGATGAAGATGAATCGAGCGGAACGAAGAAGTCCGCATCTTGGGCCTTCCTGGCCTCAGGTTTCTGGTGTTTCCCGGCAAGACTGTCCTCTTTAGGACGTGAAGCGGACCGGGATGCTCTATGGGGCAAATCGCCCCAATCTTGGCCCGCGTTTGCCGGCCACTTGTTCGCAGGCGATTTTGCCTGCCCGCTTCAGACTGGAAAACGGATAGATTGAGTCCATGAGTTTCGATCCAAAGAACGCTGTGAATGAGGAATTGACGGAAGAGGTCGTCGAGAAAGAGGAAAACGAAGAAGAGGCTGAGGCCGAAAAGGCTTCGCCGGCGGCCCGCAAGCTGGAGCCGATCGTGCTGGCCCACGTCTTGGGGCCAAAATATCAGCCCGTGAAGCCGCGGGTCATTGCCAAGCAGCTCAAGCTCGCCAGCGAGCAGCACCGGGCGCTGAAGCTGGCGATCCGCCGGCTGGTGAAGGCGGGAAAGCTGGTCTATGGCGCGGGGCATCAGGTGCGGCCACCGAAGCCGGCGGCAGGAGCCAGGAGCCAGGAGCCAGAAGCCAGGGGACAGGGGACAGGGGACAGGAGTCAGGAGTCAGGGGTCAGGCGTCGGCAAGAGAGCCGATCGCCCAGAGACAGTGCGAACATCGTCGTTGGCACGTTTCGCCGGACGAGCAAGGGGTTTGGGTTTGTGCGGCCACAGGGGGCGCGGCGGGGCGACAAGGAAGGCGACATCTATATCGCCGCCAGCAGCACGATGGATGCAGCCGACCGCGACCTGGTCCGCGTGCGGCTGAGCCGGAACAAGGCTCGCGGCCGCGGCGGGCAACTGCGGCTCGCCGGCGAGATCGTCGAGATCGTGGAGCGCGACACGCACCGCTTCGTGGGCGTCTATCAAGAGCGCGGCGGCACGAGCTACGTGCAGGTGGACGGCAAGGTCTTCGCCCAGCTGGTCCCTGTCGGCGATCCTGGCGCGAAAGGCGCGGCGGTCGGCGACAAGGTCGTGATCGAGATGGTGCGCTTTCCAACGCACCAGCACGCCGGCGAGGCCGTGATCGTCGAGGTGCTCGGCGCGAAGGGCGCGCCGGGAGTGGATACGCTCTCGATCATCCGCGAATTCGGCCTGCCCGAAGAATTCCCGGACGACGTCCTCGAAGAGTCCCGCGAACAGGCCGATGCGTTCGACGAGTCGATCGGCAACCGGCTCGACTTGACCGGCCAGACGATCGTCACGATCGACCCGGTTGATGCCCGCGACTTCGACGACGCAGTTTCTCTGAAGCGGCTGGAAAACGGCCACTGGTCGCTCGGCGTGCACATCGCCGACGTGGCCCATTTCGTGCGGTCCAAGTCGGCCCTCGACCGCGAGGCCAAAGAGCGCGGCACGAGCGTCTATCTGCCCGACCGCGTGATCCCGATGCTGCCGGAGATCATCAGCAACAACCTGGCCAGCCTGCAGCCGGACAAGGTGCGGTACACGCTCTCGGCCCTGATGGAGTTCACCGCCGACGGGGCCTACGTCGGCGGCGAGGTGAAGCGCACGGCGATCAGGAGCTGCCGCAGGTTCGCCTATGAGGAAGTCGATGAATACCTGGCTGACCGCGCGGCGTGGCGCGAGAAGCTGACGCCGCAGGTCTGGCGGCTGCTGGCCGATATGCACGAGCTGGCGATGATCCTCCGCCGGCGGCGGCTGGAAGGCGGCTCAATCGAACTGACACTGCCCGAGGTGAAGATCGACCTCGATAAGCGCGGCGAAGTCGTCGGGGCGCACCTGGTGCAGAACACCGAGAGCCACCAGGTGATCGAGGAGTTCATGCTGGCGGCCAACGAGTGCGTCGCCCGGATGCTGGGCGAGGCGGGGCTGAATTTCCTCCGCCGCGTCCACGAGCCGCCGGAGCCGCGGAAGCTCGCTGCCCTCACCACATTCGTTCGCGAGCTGGGCATCGAGACCGAAAGCCTCGAGAGCCGCTTTGAGATCAAGCGGGTCGTGGCGGCGGTCGCGGGGCAGCCGGAGGCCCACGCGGTGAACTACGCCGTGCTGCGGTCGATGCAGAAGGCGGTTTACGCTCCGACCGATGAAGGGCACTACGCCCTCAACAAAGAGCACTACTGCCACTTCACGTCGCCGATCCGCCGCTATCCCGACCTGACGATCCACCGGATGATCGAGACGCTGGCCCGCGGCAAAAAGCCGGCCGACGACTACGACCGGATGGTCGTGCTGGGCGACCAGTGCAGCGACCGCGAGCAGCGGGCCGAAGCCGCCGAGCGGGAGCTGAACAAGGTCAAGCTGCTGACGTACCTGTCGAAGCGGATCGGCGAGCAGATGGACGCGGTGATCACGGGCGTCGAGGAGTTCGGCCTGTTCGCCCAGGGCGTCGAGCTGCCCGCGGAGGGGCTGATCCACGTCGATTCGCTCGGCGACGACTTCTACCGCTTCGATCGCACGACGCACAGCCTCGAAGGGCATCGTAGCGGCAATAAGTTCCGCCTCGGCGACGTGATCCGCGTTGAAGTGGCCCACGTCGATATCGACCGCCGCGAGCTGGACTTCCGCGTGGTCAAAAAGATCGGCCACGCGGGAAAATCCCAGAAAGCCAAAACCAGCCGGGACCAAACCTCTTCCCGGCGGACCGCGAAGCGCCGCCGCTAGGCCCGGGACGGGCTCACCCTTCTTTCAGGGGCCGCCAGGTGGCGCAACCACTACCGGTTGTGGTTGGGCGGAGGCCAAACACAATCTGTTGTGTCGCGCTTGACATGTACTGAACGGATTGTTACAATTCGGTCCGACGCGAACTTGCGTTCGGCGTCGACAATGGTCATTGGCAATTCGATGACGCAGTCGCCCAAAGCCGCGACCAGTGGTCGCGCTGCATGGGAAGAGCGCGACCAGTGGTCGCCGCTTTGAGGAGACGGCGGGGCGATTCTCTAAGTGTAATAAGTACTACTTAAGGGGTTGCGGGCACCGTGCCGCAAGTCGCTGGCGCATCAAGAGTTGCGACGGAGAATTTACGCAATACGCGAGTTCGCACCTGCCCAACCAGGGGGCTGATAATTTGGACCAAAGCCGCGACCAGTGGTCGCGCTCTACCGTGCACCGCGAATACTGGTC
>DASRJB010000513.1:0-4781 GCA_035649715.1 Pirellulaceae bacterium | reverse complement strand
GTCAACCAGCAGCGCCGCGAGCTGGTCGAGCAGCGGGCCGATGTCACGACCGAGCTGCGGTTGCTCCGCGAGCTGGTCGAGCAACGGGGTGGCACGCGCGGGACGTCCTCGTACGAGCCCGAGGAAGAGCCGGCCCTGGTGGGCACGGTCTCCCGCAGCGAAGCCAGTAGCGGCGCTCCGGCCGATCCGGTCGTCAGCTCCGTCATGGCTCAGTTCGCCCGGCTGCAAAAGGATGTGGCCCAGCGGAGGAAGAAGAAGTAAGCCGCGGAGAGCGCGGACGAGCGGAATGCGAGGCCAACGGGCGATGGTGTACCTACGAGGGTGAAAGCAATGCGGCGATTCCTTCCCAAGACGCTGAACCAGTGGCTGCTGGCGGCCATCCCGCTGGTCTTGCTCCTGGCCTGGCTGCTCAATCATTGGCTGCTGGGCGTAGCGGCCGTCCTTAGCGCGCTCTGCGTGCTGGCGGTGCGCAATCCGAAATTCGAGGGCAATTGGCGGCGCCTGCCGTGGCTTCAAAAGCTGTTTCCGCAACCAGCGGCCCCGGCGCCGATCCAGCCGGCCCCCGTTATGCCAGCCCCGCCGCCTCCGCCCCGCCGCATTCGGCGGCACGAGGCCGGCGCATCGCTGGCCGAGCAGATGATCGACCAGGGCCGCGTGGCTTTGCTCCTCCGGCCGCAGGTGGCGACAAGTCTTTCCGCCGCCGATCTGGAGCAGGCTCAAGCGGCGCTGGACGAGGCGATGGCCATCGTCCCGCAGGGCCAGGTGGCCATGCGGTCGCGGGCCTTCGATCACGCCGACGACGAAAACCCGGTCCGCGCCGAGCGGCTGATCCAGGTCGAAGGCTTCTTCCTCGACCGGTTCTGCGTCACGAATCACGACTACGAACAGTTCGTCGCCGACGGCGGCTACGAGCAGATGTCGCTGTGGGACGAGTCGATCTGGCCGGCCGTGCTGGGCTTCGTCGATCGCTCGGGCCAGCCTGGGCCGCGGTATTGGGAGAACAGCACCTATGCGGCAAATCTGGCCGATCACCCGGTGGTCGGCGTGTCGTGGTATGAGGCCTGCGCCTATGCCCGCTGGGCCGGTAAGCGATTGCCCACCGACCCCGAATGGGTAAAGGCCGGCTCGTGGCCCGTCTTTGCCGAAGGGGCCAAGCCCGTGCAGCGGCGGTTCCCTTGGGGCGATTCGATGGACCGCAAACGCGTCAACGTCTGGGGCAGCGGTTACGTGAGCACAGTCGCCGTGCACGCCATGCCGGCGGGCGCGAGCGTCAACGGTGTCCAGCAGTTGATCGGCAACGTCTGGGAATGGACGAGCAGCACATTTGGCGCCTGGGAGCCCGCGTCGCGCAAGATCGAGACGGCCTTGCCGCTCAAGAGCGTCCGCGGCGGCGCGTACGACACATACTTTGACACGCAGTCGCATTGTCAATTTCAAAGCGGCGAGAGCCCGCTGGCTCGCAAGCACAACATCGGCTTCCGCTGCTCGCTGGGGTTCTGTGACGTGATTCATCAAATCGACCAGGCCGCCGAGGACGACGCCGACACCCGCAACACGGACCGCCTGCCCACCGCCACCCCCGAAGAGGTGCACGCATGAGAGCCAACGGCCTCTTGGAAATGGATTCCTACCGCCTCGCCGCCTACACGGTGCCCTGCCCGTGCTACATCTGCGGCGGCGGCAACAACTTCGACGCCGAGCTCTGCCGGCACTGCCACGCGCCGATGGCCCTGGCCCACCAGGCCACCTCGCAGAAGATCCATCCGCGGATGATCGCCGCGGTCGGACCGTCGGGCGCGGGCAAAACGGTTTACCTGGGCATGCTCACCGACATGCTCTCGCGGCAGGACGAGAACATGCAGCTCCTGGCCCGCGGCGCGTTCTCGATCCGGCTCCAGCAGAATGCCATGGCGTCGCTGGGCCGCTGCGAGTTCCCGCACAAGACGCCCAACGAGCCCGACCGCTGGAATTGGGTCCATTGTCAGGTCCTCCGCAAGGGACAGCGGGCCACCGAGCTGATCATGCCCGATCTGGCCGGCGAAGCGTTGCTCGAAGAAGTCGATCATCCCAACTCCTATCCGGTCATCCGCCAGTTCCTGAGCAAGTGCTCGGGCGTGATGGTGCTCGTCGATGCGCCCCGGGTCGAATCGGGCGACCACGACGAAGACTTCCACACGATGAAGCTCATCACCTACCTCAGCGAACTTTCGGCCGACAAGAAAACCAACTGGCACACGCGGCCAGTGGCACTGGTCTTCTCCAAGGCCGACCAATGCGAACACTGTTTCGACGACCCGCAGGCCTTCGCCCGCCGGCACACGCCGGGACTCGTGCAGCAATGCCGCGAGCGCCTCAAGCGGCACCACTTCTTCGCCGTCGGTGTGGCGGGAGCCTGCGGCTTCCGCAGCGAGCCGTTCGGCAAAGTGCACGTGCCTCTGCGGATCGAGCCCCGCGGCATCGTCGAACCGTTCAAGTGGCTGCTCGACGAGCTGGCGACGTAAGGCCAGAACCTCGATCGGCCTCCGGCCTTGGCATTGCGGGTGTGTGCCATGCGTTTGGAACAAGCGGTCTTCACTTCGACGCGCAGCAGCCGGTTGGACGGCTATCAACTGGCCGCGCGCAGCAGCGGCGTCAGCGAGGCCCTGGCCAAGGAGTTGACCACCTGGGGACCGGCTCACGACTCGCTGTGGGACACGCGGCTCGACGCCCGCACGGTCAATTTCCATCCGCTCTCCACCGGCGACTATTGCCTTTCCTGGACCTCGATCGCCGGCGCTGAATACAGCGGCCGCGGCGGCGGACGCATCTATACGCAGATGTTCCTCCTGCCACGCACCGCCCTGACGCGATTTGCCTGTGATCCGTTCCTGGTATTGCGCGCTCTGTCCGCCGCGGGACGGATGGTCGTTCACGACCAGGTGCCGGACTCGCTGCCCAGCGTTCCGCTCTTGGGCCGCTGCGAGCGGGCCGACGCGGGCATCGCTACGCAAGTCATCGACGAAGTCGGCGCGAAAGTTTTCGACGACCTCGTCGATGCCGTCGCGAATGCACCGAAGGTCGCCGTGCTGACCAACGGCCACGTCGAGCGGCTGTTCCAGGCCGTCCTGCACACGTTCAGCCCGGACGACCGGCTGACAATTTCGTTCACCACGGGCCTCAAGGACTCGCCCCGCCGCCCGTTCAAACTCTTCGTCCTGCCCAACGACCAGTCGATCGTCCGCCAGTCGCAGCGGCTCAACGGCGCACGCGTTGTCGATCTCGTGGGCGAAGACGTCCGCGGCAGCAGCCGGCTCTCGGGCGCCGCGAAGTAATCACGCCCCGGCCCGCTCGGCTTCCATCTGCTCGCGGAACTGGCGGAACAGATAGCGGCTGTCGTGCGGTCCGGCGGAAGATTCGGGGTGGTATTGCACGCTGAACGCCGCGACTTCCTTGTGCCGCAGTCCGGCGACCGTGTTGTCGTTCAGGTTGCGGTGGGTAATTTCCAAGAAGCCCGGCATCGATTTCTCATCGACGGCGAAGCCGTGATTCTGGGCGGTGATCTCGACTTTGCCCGACAGCACATTCAGCACCGGCTGATTCGCGCCGCGGTGGCCAAACTTGAGCTTGAAGGTCTTCGCGCCGCAGGCCAGTCCGAGCAATTGATGGCCCAGGCAGATGCCGAAGACGGGCACCTTGCCCAAGACGCCGCGAATGCACTCCTGGGCGTAATGCAGCGGCTCGGGGTCGCCCGGGCCGTTGCTGAGGAAGACGCCGTCCGGCTGGTGCGATAGCACTTCTGCGGCCGATGCGGTTCCTGGCAAAATTGTAATCCGGCAGCCTTCGTCGCGGAGGTGCCGGGCGATGTTCCACTTCATGCCATAGTCGAGCGCGACGACGTGAAAGTCGGGCTGCTCGAATGCCGGATTGGGCTGGCCGGGCAGTTTGGCCCAGGTGGAGAGGTTGCCTTCCCACTGGCGTGCTTGTGCGGGGATGACTTCACGCACCAGGTCGCGGCCGACCAGGCCGGGGCTGGCCTTGGCCTTGCGGACGAGGCTGGCGTCGTCGAGATCGACGCTGGAGACGACGCCTTTCATCGCGCCGCCGGTCCGCAAGCGGCGGACGAGGGCCCGCGTGTCGATGCCCGCCAGGCCGACGATGCCGTGCCGCTTCAGATAAGCGTCGAGCGATTCCTGCGCGCGGAAATTGCTCGGCCGCTCGGAATACTCCTTCACGATAAACCCGGCGAGGTGGGGTTTGCCGCTCTCGACGTCCTCGGCGTTGACGCCATAGTTGCCCATCTCGGTGTAGGTCATCGTCACGATCTGCCCGCGATAGCTCGGATCGGTGAGGATTTCCTGATAGCCGGTCATCGAGGTGTTGAAGCAGACTTCGCCGTCCACCTCGCCCGCCGCGCCGAACGAAGTTCCCGTAAATACCGTGCCGTCTTCGAGGGCAAGCTTTGCTGGCTTGGTCATGGGCCGTGGTCAGTCGTCAGTTGTCAGTGGGAGGATTCGTGAAAGTTGCGCCGAATGGTACGGCGGCGGTTGGTGTCTTAAAGCCGGCTGCGCGCCGCTTCCGATACCCACACTACGGCTGTGGGTCTTCGGAATTGGGGCAACCCAAAACCGAAACAGCCAAATACGGGAGGCCTCTTGTTGCGGCGAACAAGAGACCTCCTTTTTTGTTGCGCGGCTGCGTGTGGCGTCGCGCCTTAGGGAACGCCCTCTGTGGCGTTCCCTGCGTCCCAGGCTCTGCCTCGGATTCAACTTCCCCGAGGCTCTGCCTCGCCATCTGCTCCGGCA
>DASRJB010000512.1:0-10814 GCA_035649715.1 Pirellulaceae bacterium | reverse complement strand
GCGCGGGCTCGATCAGCGAGTATCACGGCCTGATCGTCGTGACGCAGACCGCCCAGACCCACAAGAAGGTCGAGCACGTCCTGAACATGCTCCGCCAGGCCGCCGGCCTCGAATCGCCGCAAGGCCGCGTCGTGAAGTAGCGGCGGCTGGATCGCCGCTGCCGTGAAATCGTTCGCGGCAGACAGATCGTCTTTATTGCGGTCGTCGTTTGTTCGATCGCATTGGCGGCGACTGGAAGCCGCCTGCTACGGAGTCACAGTCATGCAAATCTTTACGCGCCAAGTACTTACGGCATTCGTCCTGCTCGCCATCGGGCCCGCCCGGCTGTGGGCGGCGGGCGAGGAGAAGCTCGGCAACGAGCCGCTCCCCGACGGCAACTATGCGAAATGGCCAGGCCTCGCGGCGGTCGTCAACGACAAGAGCCGCGTCTATTACCAATGGGTCAACGGCAACGAGAACTTCTACTACATCGGCAGCACGGCCGAGCTGAGCGCCATCCTGGCCCGCTTTGCGGCCGCCACGTTGAAGTCGCACGAGGTGCTTATTACGCCGGGACCCGGCAAGGCCTGGTCGTTCAATCGTGAGAACGAATTCACGGTCAACTGCCACCTGCAAATCTTTGACGGCATCGCCGGCCATCAGCTCACCCGCGACCAGGGCGACCAGGTTTGGCCCAAGGAGCCGCGGCTGACGATCTTCACGGGGGGTGATCTCGACCTGGCAAAGCTGGAAATCCCCAAGGGACTGACATTCATCACGCCGGGCGAACTGAGCGCCCGCATCCGCAAGGGCTCGGCCAGCAAGGACAAATCGGTGAAGGGCTGGTCCGCCGGTGTGCTCGCGCATCACGACCCGTTCGATCCGGCTAACCTGGCCGTCATTCAAAAGCTACTGGCCGACGAGGACGATTGGGTTCGCCTGAACGCGGCGGGCGTGGCGCCCCTCTTCGGCCCGCAGGCCAAGGCCGCGCTGCCGGCGCTGAAGGACTGCCTGGCGCGAAAGGACGAGGGCCTCAAAACCGCCGCCCAAAAGGCGATCGAGCAAATCGAAGCCGCCCCCGATCGCTCGGCCGCCGAGCGCGAGCGCGCGGCGGCGATTGCGACGATCGACGACTTCGTGGCGAATTACCGAAAGGCAGCCGCGAAGTGACTATAGCCCTGGAGCAATCTTCAGCAGCTTGCCGTCCTTGGGGGCGTTTTCCTCGGCCCCCTTGGGTCCGATCACGGTGATGTAGAGCGTCCCGTCGGGCGCGAAGGCCAGGGCCGTCGGCTTGTCGAGGCCGACGATCTTGGTCGCCTTCACGCCGGTCTGGGCCGCATCGATGCGGAACAGGCCGCCTTCATCGGTCTTCATCCAGGCGAAGTCGGTGGCATACAGCAACCCCGTCTTCGGCGAGTAGGCCAGCGCCGTGATGTCGTACAGGCCCGTCTCGTCGTTCTTCAGCAGCTTGCCGGTCTTGGCGCTGTAGAAGCTGAGCAGGCTGTCCTTGGGCTTGTTGTTTTCGCCGAATTGGCCGACGACGATGTCGCCCTGCTTGTTGATCGTGATGCCGACGGGGGCATCGACTTCGACCATTTCCTTGGTCGGCAGGTAGCGCTCCAGCTTGCCGTACTTCGTGCCTTCGATCGTGGCCCGGGCAACCCAGCCCTTGGTGTCGTCGCCGTTGCAGGTGACGTAGAGCGCGGTCGGCGTGACGGCGATCGCGTACAGGTTGCCTTCGCCCAAGACGCCTTCGGCCGGGGCCAGCGGGCCGAGCTTGGCAGTGGCGTCCTTGTCGAAGTTCAGGGCCGGCTTGCCGGCCTCGGGCATCGTATAGACGCGGACACATTCCTCGCCGTCCTTGAAGCCGCCGTCGCCGACGATCAGTGACTTGCCGTCGCCGCTGAAGGCCACGCCCAGCGGGCCGATGTCGTAGAACGGCCCCTTGCCGAACACGTCCTTCGGGAAGCCGGTGATCAGGTCCACCAGCTTGCCGCCGTCCACGCGGCAGACGCGGCCATTGGCGCTGTCGGAGACGACGACTGCCCCCGTTCCCGGCTGCACGGCGACGCCGCACGGATTTGACAGGCCGCCCACGACGGTTTCGACCTTGACGTCTTGAGCCGCGGCCGCGAGGCCCAGGCTGATGAGGGCCGCGAAGGCCAAACCGGACAGCGTGCGATTCATATTCCGTGCTCCTGGATGGTGATGCGAGGGTGCAAGTCGTGCCGCAGCCGCCGGAAGTCAGGGCAGCTGGGGCGGAGGGATGTCGGGATAGTCCGGGCTGGAAAGGCCTTCCTTCAGGAAGATCACGAGGTCGGCCTTCTCCTCCGGGGTCATCTTGATCGGGAAGATCTCTTCGTCGAGCTGGTCGTTGGGAGTGCCGCCCTTGATGTAGTGGTCCACGACTTCCTCCAGCGCCTTCATGCTGCCGTCGTGCATGTAGGGCGCCGTGCGGGCGATCTCGCGGAGCGTGGGCGTCTTGAACGAGCCCTTGTCGCCAACGACCTTGGTCACTTCAAAGCGGCCCAGATCGGGCTTGCGCACGTTGATATTCACGCCGACGTTGTGGAACGCCTGATCGGTGAAATTCGCGCCGGTGTGGCAGGCCGAGCAATGCCCCTTACCGAAGAAGACCTTCATGCCGCGCTGGGCGGAGGGCGAGAGGGCATTGGCGTCGCCCGCCTTGAACCGGTCGTAGGGTGCGTTGCCGGAGAGTACCGTTCGCTCGAACGCTGAAATCGCCTTCGCCACGCTTTCGGGTGTGACGTCGGTGCCAAAAATCTTCTGGAACTGGGAGCGGTAGCCGGGAACCTTGTTCAGCTTGGCGACGCAGTCCTCGAGCTTGTGGTCCATCTCGATCGGGTTCTGGATCGGCCCCAGGGCCTGGCCTTCCAGGCGAAACGCCCGGCCGTCCCAGAACTGCAAGTCGCTGTAGGCCGCGTTAATAATCGTCGGAGCACTGCGACCACCCTTCTGTCCGCGAACGCCCGTCGCGAAATTCGCGCTGTTCGACCAGCCCTTCTTCGGGTCGTGGCAGCTCGCGCAGCTGGTGGTGTCGTCGCAGGAGAGCCGTGGGTCGAAATAGAGCTGCTTGCCCAGGGCGACCTTTTCGGGCGTCTGCGGGTTATCGGTCGGTACCGGAACCGGCTTGAGCCCCAGCGGCAGCTTGGGCAGTTCGTCGGCGACTGCATTGATTGGGGCGGTGGCGGCGGCAATCAGCAAGGTGAGCAAAAGACAACAGCGGCGCATGTCAGGGTCGTCTCGCGCGAGGAGCGGCGGGCGGGGGGAATGGGCGGGCTCGAATCGCAGTATTCTTGCCGACCGGCAGGGGGCGAGCAAGTGGCTATAGCCAGCCCGGCGAGCGGAAGGCGTAAGCCTCCCGATAGCATGGAGAAGGGGAAATCATCGGGAAGCTAACGCTTCCCGCTCGCCTAAACCGCGATTCCGCGGCTGCGTTCGAAGGCCGCGATCTTGTCGGCGTGCTGGAGCGTCAGGGCAATGTCGTCCAAGCCATTCAGCAGGCAATGCCGCCGCGATTCATCGACGGCGAAGCTCAGCTTCAGGCCCTGCGAATCGCTGAGCTGGCAGGAATTCAGATCGACCGTGAGTCGGTAGCCGCCGCCGGCCGACTTCTGGAACAGGCTCTCGACCTGCTCTTCGCTGAGCTTGATCGGCAGCACGCCGTTCTTGAAGCAATTGTTGTAGAAGATGTCGGCGAAGCTCGGGGCGATGACGGCTTTGAAGCCGTAGTTCTCGATCGCCCACACGGCGTGCTCGCGGCTGCTGCCGCAGCCGAAGTTGCGCCGGGCCAGCAGGATCGACGCACCTTGGGCCTTGGGCTGGTTCAGCTCGAACTTCGGATTCGGCGTCTGGCCGTCGTCCTGGTACCGCCAATCGAAGAACAGGAACGGCCCGTACCCCGTCCGCTCGATCCGCTTAAGGAACTGCTTGGGGATGATCTGGTCGGTATCGACGTTCGCCCGGTCCATCGTGGCGACCAGGCCGGTGTGGGTGGTAAAGGGAGTCATCAGTTCAAATTTCCGAGTTCAAAGTTCAAAGTTGTGCGGAGCGCACTTACGCCCGATACTTCCATTCCCGCACATCCACAAAATGGCCCGCCACTGCGGCGGCGGCGGCCATGGCGGGGGAGACGAGGTGCGTACGGCCGCCTTTGCCTTGACGGCCTTCGAAGTTGCGGTTGCTGGTGCTGGCGCAGCGCTCGCCGGGCTCGAGCTTGTCGGGGTTCATCGCCAGGCACATCGAGCAGCCGGCTTCGCGCCATTCGAAGCCGGCCTCGGTGAAGATGCGGTCGAGGCCTTCCTTCTCGGCTTGCAGTTTTACCTGCCCGCTGCCGGGAACGACCATCGCGTGGACGCTGCCCGCGACCTTGTGTCCCTGCACGACGGCGGCCGCGGCTCGCAGGTCGCCGATGCGGGCGTTGGTGCAGGAGCCGATGAAGACGCGGTCGATCTTCAGCTCGGTCAGTGGCGTGCCGGCCGTTAGACCCATGTATTGCAGAGCCTGTGCGGCTGATTTCCGTGTCGTTTCGTCGCCGAGCGAGGCCGGATCGGGCACTTTCGCGGTCACGGGTGCAACCTGGCCGGGATTCGTGCCCCAGGTGACTTGCGGCGAGATGTCGGCGGACTGGAACGACAGCGACTTGTCGTACTTCGCGCCGGCATCCGTTGGCAGTTCCTTCCAGCGAGCCACCGCGGCGTCGAACGCGGCGCCCTGCGGTGCAAACTCGCGTCCGCGGATGAACTCGTACGTCTTCTCGTCGGGCGCGATCATGCCAGCCCGCGCGCCGGCTTCAATCGACATGTTGCAGACGGTCATCCGCTCTTCCATGTTCAGGCCGCGGACGGCCTCGCCCGTGTACTCGATGACGTAGCCGGTACCGCCGTCGGTTGTGATCTGGCCGATCAGGTACAGGATCAGGTCCTTGGCCGTGACGCCGCGGGGCAGCGGCCCATCGACCCGCAGCTCCAGCGTCTTGGGCAGCTGCTGCAGGAGCGTCTGCGTCGCCAGCACGTGCTCGACTTCGCTCGTGCCGATGCCGAACGCCAGTGCGCCGAACGCCCCGTGCGTGGCCGTGTGGCTGTCGCCGCAGACGATCGTCATGCCCGGCCGCGTCAGGCCCAGCTCGGGCCCGATGACGTGCACGATCCCCTGCCGCACGTCGTTCATGTCGTAGAGCTTGATGCCGAACTGCCGGCAGTTGGCCCGCAGCGTCTCGACCTGCTGCCGCGAGATCGGGTCGGCGATCGGCAGCGAGCGGTCGGTCGTGGGAATGTTGTGGTCCGGCGTCGCGACCGTCAGCTCCGGCCGCCGCACCTTTCGCCCGGAAAGCCGCAGGCCTTCGAAGGCCTGCGGGCTGGTCACTTCGTGCACGAGCTGCAAATCGATGTACAGGATCGTTTGCTTGCCCGGTTCGGCATGGACGACGTGGCTGTCCCAGATTTTCTGGAACATGGTCCTGGGCTGGGATTTCACAGCAGCGGTCATACTTGGAACAGCGGGCTGGAGAGCAATTTTTCGCGGCTAATCTGGGCGGGACGCAGCCGCGGCAAGAATTTGTTCAATTCTACCTTGCACCGCCGCGGCTGGGGATGGGAGCCGAATCTGGCCTGCGGGGTTCGCGGTGCCTGGAGTTTGTGACGCTTTTCACAAGCAATGGAGAAAATGTTTGACGGCGCTTGCGCGGCGACTTTAGGATGTCCGCAAGCTGCTGAGTTTTTCGCTTACCGCGTTTTCACGCGGTAAGCAGCACAGAGACGAGCGCCCCTGTTCGGTATTCCTCTCTCATCCCGATTTGCAGGCGGAGGCTTGGGTTCATGCTGGTGCGAGATATTCTTTCCGGCAAAGGCCGGACGGTGCATACCTGCACCCCGGACGACTCGCTGGCCGACGTGGTCGATCTGCTCGTGGGGCACAACATCGGTTCGCTGATCGTGATGAAGGACGACGCAATGGTCGGCATCATCACCGAGCGCGACATCCTGCGGGCGACCGCCGTGACCCGCGGGCCGCTGGAATTCGTCAAGGTTCACGACCGGATGACGCGGCTCCCGGTGGTGATCTCGCCGCACGACGCGGTCGCCGACGCGATGTGCGTCATGACCGAGCGGCGGATCCGGCACTTGCCGGTGGTCGAGCAGGGCCGGCTGGCGGGCATCATCTCGATCGGCGACATCGTCAAGGCCCAGCACGACGAACTGTCGCGCGAGAACCATTATTTGAAGAGCTACATCCAGTCGTAGCCGCTTAGCCCCGGCGTCCACGCCGGACGCACTAGGCCTCGATCCGCCGCAGCTCCCGCGGCAGCGGAAAGTGTACGTCTTCGTTGCGGAGCGTGCGGCTCTCTACCGTCGCGCCGTAACGGTCGCGGAGAAAGGCCACGCACTCCTGGACCACCGACTCCGGGGCGCTCGCGCCGGCCGTGATCACGACGTTCTCGACGCCGGCGAACCACCGCTCGTCGATGTCGGCCGCGCCGTCGATCAGTTTGGCCGCGACGCCGCGCTCCTGGGCGAGTTCCTTCAAGCGCTGGCTGTTGGAGCTGTTCTGGCTGCCCAGGACCAGCACCAGGTCGGCGTCGGCAGCCAGGGCGTGGATCGCCTCCTGGCGGTTTTGGGTGGCGTAGCAGATGTCTTCCTTCGGCGGGCCGACGATCTGCGGAAACCGCTCCTTTAATCGGTTGATGATCCGGTTGGCGTCATCGACCGAGAGGGTCGTCTGGGTGAGGTAAGCCAGCCTGGCGCCAGGCGGGAACTCCAGCCGGCCGGCGTGCTCTTCCGATTCGACGAGCACGATCGCCTCGGGTGCTTCGCCCATCGTGCCGATCACCTCGTCGTGCCCTTCGTGGCCGATGAGCAGGATCGTGTAGCCTTCCTTGGCGAAGCGGATCGCCTCCAAGTGGACCTTGGTCACCAGCGGGCAGGTGGCGTCGATCGCCCGCAGCTTCCGCTCGCGGGCCACGCGGCGAATCTCGGGCGAGACGCCGTGGGCCGAGAAGAGCAGCGTCGCCCCCACGGGCACTTCGCCCAAGTCGTCGATGAAGACCGCCCCTTTGGACCGGAACGTATCGACGACGTACTTGTTGTGGACGATCTCGTGATAAACGTAGATCGGAGTACCGAACGCCCGGATCGCCAGGTCCAGGCTCTCGATCGCCATGTTCACGCCCGCGCAAAACCCGCGGGGCGCGGCCAGCAGGACTTTCATGCTCTTGATTTTAGCCCAAATTGCTCTCGATCCGCCTTGCGGTCACCCGCCCATTCTTCAACCGCCAGACTTTCGGCGACTTTCACCGGCGGGGCCCGGCCTCCTCGCTCATGCACCACCCGGTTGAGCTACCGCGACATGCCCTCTCGTCGAAATTCCCGCCGCAAGCTGAGACGGGACTTGGGTTTGCGCCACATGGGCCGAAACCCGGTAAGTAGTTGTTATAAGCGTTTGACGCCGCCGTCGTTCGCAGGAAACCGAAGTCGGCCAGCGCCAAAATGGCGGACTCGCCGCGCAAGTGGAACATCACTGCAAATAACGTACCAATGTTCACATCCGCTTGCCGGAAGCGGCGCGCTACGCCTTCTCGTGCAGGGCAAAGATCCGCAGGTTGCCGTCGGCGTGGGCGACAGCCACGCGATCAGCCTGCGGCGACAGGGACAGGCCGCGGCCGTCGCTGGGCAGCTTGAGCTTGTGGAACTCGCTAGCGGCATCGCCCTTCCAGAAATAGAGCCAGCCGCCACCGCCGCCGCCGGTCAGGCCGATCCAGAAGCCGTCCGGATGATGGGCCAGGCCCCAGGCGACGCCGTTGGGCTTCTCCTTGGCCTCGAGCTGGAGGGCGACTTTGCCCTCGGGCTTTCCCTCCGCGGCCAGGTCGATCAGCACAATTGCCGCATGGCCGATGCCGGCGAAGGCGTTGCTGACGTTGGTGATGCCGCCGACGGCCAGCTGAGCGCCGTCGGTGCGATAGGCCATGCTCCGCGCGCCGCCGATGTCGGCCCGAAAGGTGTTGTCGTACTTATAGAGCGCGGCAGCCGCCGCCAAGTCGCGCTTGAGCGTACCCGCCCCGACGTCCCATTCCTTGAGGCCGCCCTTGAGGTCGCAGCTGGCGAGCGTCTGGCCGCTGGGATGAAAGGCCACGTTGTAGACGTGCGCCGCGTGGCCGGCGAGCGTGCCAATCACTTTGCCGTCCGCCGCATCCCAGAGCTTGACGAGGTTGTCGTTGCCGCAGGTGGCGAGGAGCTGGCCATCGGGGCTGACCGCGAGCGCGCGGATCCAGCCTTGATGGGCGTCCACCACTCGGACGGGCTTGGGCTCGGCGTCCCCGGCCGGCCACCAGACCAGCCGGCCATCGTAGCCTCCGCTAAAGAGCACGTCGCCGCTGGGCGATGTTCCCAGCGCCCGCACCCAGCTGTCGTGCGCGGCCAGCGGCGTGAGCTTCTTCGTCTCGATCTCGAAGCGGTGAACCAGGTTGTCTTCCGCGCCGAAATAGACGTACCGCGATTGTGGATCGAACCGGCAGGCGATCAGCGGCCGGCTGTGCTTGAATTCCAGCACCAGGTGCGTCTTGGCGGCGTCGATTTTGGGTGCGTCGGGCATGATGTAGTCCTGGCGAGCGGGAGGCGTCAGCCTCCCGATAATCCGGCGGCTTCGAACGCGACCAAATCGGGAGGCTCACGCCTCCCGCTCGCCTACACTAGCAGCTCCTTGATCGGTCCCTTGGCCGGGTCGGCGATGGGGAACTTACGGCCGGCGATGTCGAATTCGCTCTTGGAATTGACGCCGACGGCCTGCAGCAGCGTGTGGAACACGTGGCCGTGATCGACTTCGCGCTCGGTGACGGCGGTGCCGTTGGCGTTGGTTTTGCCGATGCAGGCGCCCGGCTGGATGCCCGCGCCTCCGAGCAGCACGCTCCAGGCCGTGCCCCAGTGGTCGCGGCCGTAGCGGGCGTTGATCTTGGGCGTGCGGCCGAACTCCGACATCACGCAGACCAGCGTGTCATCCAAGAGGCCGCGGTCGGCCAGGTCGGCGATCAGCGTTGCGAACGGCCGGTCGAATTCGCCGAGCTGCTCGATATGGAAATCGAAATTCTCGAAATGCGTGTCGTAGTTCGAGTGGTTGATCTGCACGAACGGCACGTTGTGCTCCAGCAGTCGGCGGGCCAGCAGGCAGTGCCGGCCGAACTCGCTCGTGCCGTACCGCTCCTGGTCGGCCGCCGGCTCCTTGGTGGCATCGAACACCTCGCGCTGGGCGAGCAGGTCGGCCGCCTGGTCGTACGAGAACGTGTAAGCATCGGTGTCGGCCGTGCGGCGGCGGCCGGCAAAGCGGTCGCTGGCCACTGCGCGGAAGGCGTTGCGACGGGCATCGGCCTCGGCGGAGAGGGCGGCCGGCCGCTCGGTGAATTGCGGCGGCTTACCGTCGTCCATCACCACGCTGGCATACTTCGGCCCCAGGTAGGCCGCCTGGTGGCCGCCCGAGCCGCCGCCGCGGATGAGGATGTGCCCCGGCAGCGGGAACTTGCCCTCCGGCAGCAAACTTTTCGCGGCGACCGCGCCCAAGTGCGGATAGTCCGTGCCCAGCATCCGGTTGCGGCCGGTCGTCATCTCGACCTGGCCCTTGCCGTGGTCCTGGTTCTTCGTGTTCAGGCTGCGGACGATCGCCAGGCGGTGCAGCTGCTGGGCGGTGTGCGGCAGCAGCTCGCAAATGTGGGTGCCCGGCACCGACGTCGGGATGGCGCGGAAGGGCCCGCCGGTGTCGGTGTTGGGCTTCGGATCCCACGTCTCCAGCTGGCTCACGCCGCCGTGCAGGAAGATGTTGAGCACCCGCTTCTGCTTCGCCTTGATCTGCTCGGCCACCGCCGGCGCGGCAGCGAGCGACGCCGACAGGCCCGCCGCGCCCGCAGCCAGGCCGCCCACAAAGGACCGCCGCGACAGCACGTGCTCAGCCGACTGACAGGCGTAGTTGCATTTCATGGGGCGGCTCCATAGTAGTCCTCACGCTCCGCGTGAGGCCGCGTCTCGCGGAGCGAGACGTCTACGTTAGTGATTGAACCGGAACTCCGTGGACGAAAGCAAGGCCCAAGCCATCTCGCCGAGGGCCACGGGCTTGTCGGTGCGGTCTTTCAGGTACGCGGCAACTTGCTGCTTCTCGCTCTCGGTGGCTTGGCGCGAGAATACAGCAACATACATCTCGTCGGCGAGCTGTGCAGCATCTTCAACTTTGACCAGCCGGGCGACGAGGTTCTCGCCCGCGGGCTTCAGCCAGCCATCGACGGTCGTGCCGTTGCCGAAAAACAGCGCCTGGTTCACCGTGGCCTGGAAATCCTGGCCCGGCAGGCCGCCGTATTGCCGCACGAACTCGGCCACGACGCCGTCGAGCTGATCGATCAGCCGCAGCTCGACGTAGCGGGCCTTCATCCGCGGCTTCTCGGCGTCGGTGGCTGTCTTGAGCGGTTCGGGCGGCGTTTTCTCGATCGTAGCGATAGCGCTGGCCTCCTGGCCCTGGAGCATTCCGGCAGCTTGCAGGCTGCTGGCCGCCAGTTGCTCCGGCGTCAGCGGCTTGAGCGGGGCGATCTGGCAGGCGATCGTCCAGCGTTCGACGAGCGCGGTCCAGGCCGCCGCCGCCTTGACCGGATCGGTCTTCGCTACGGCGGAGTAGTCGAGGCAGGCCTTGGCGGTTGCGATCTTGTCGTCCAGCGAACGGACCGCAAACTTCGCGTCCGCCAGCTGGTGGCCGGCGGTCAGCTCGGCGCTTTCGAGCTGCTTCAGCCGATCGAGCGCCGGTCGCGATGCGGCGGCTTTTGCGAGCGACTCTTCGGCCCCGGCGAC
>DASRJB010000511.1:0-8064 GCA_035649715.1 Pirellulaceae bacterium | reverse complement strand
ATGTTCGGCTTTGTCGATGTGATCGAGATTCATCCGCCGCAAGGCATCTTCACGCCGCCCCAGAAACAGGCCGACGGCAAGCTGGAGCGCAATCCGACCTGTCACTGGATGCAGATGCTCAACCTGGGCTACCGCCACCCGGGCGTGATCAACACCGACTCGCACTACAACTATCACGAGTCGGGGTTCTTCCGGAACTTCATCCACAGCTCGACCGACGATCCGGCCCGGATCGGCGTGATGGAGATGGTGCACAACGCCGAAGCGGGACACGTCGTCGTCAGCACCGGGCCGTTTTTGACGGTCGATGCCGTCGGCGACTCGCTGGGCAAGGAAGTCGGCGCGATGCCGGGGATGGATCTGCCCGCGACCGGCGGCCGCGTGACGCTGCACGTCCGCGTGCAGTGCCCCAACTGGTTCGACATCAACCGCGTGCAGGTCTTTGCCAACGGCCGGCCGCTGCCCGCACTGAATTTCACCCGCCGGCTGGCGCCCGATCGGTTCAGCGACAAGACCGTGAGGTTCGACGCCAAGATTCCGGTCGAGGTGAAGGCCGACACGCACCTGATCGTGGCTGCAATCGGCGAGGGACTGGAGCTTGGGCCCGTGATGGGCCCGACCTACGGCAAGTTCCCGCCCGTGGCGGTCGCCAATCCGATCTTCGTCGATGTCGATGGCGGCGGCTTCAAGCCCAATGGCGATATGCTGGATGTGCCGCTAACGGTCGATCCCAATCGGCCGAAGGCCAACTAGGGAGGGCGCGGCTCGCCCTTCGAAGCGCACCGGGCGGCACGCCAGCATCGCCACGCGGGCGGACCGGTTTTGTGAACATTGGTACGCTATTTGCAGTATAGTTCCCCTTGGTGCCGCAGGCTGCCAATCTAGCCGCCCGCCGCGGGGTCCGCTGTGCTCTCTGACAATTTGGTCGTTGGCTCTTGTGGCAGAATCGCCGCCGTTCCGCTCGGCCGCAAAATATAAGGGAAACTCCCGGCGGGTCTTCTAAGTCTTCTAACGCTAATGTCTCGAAACCGCCGGCAGGCTGCCGGAAATCCTTAGCCGCCAGGAAGTTGTGGCGAGGCCACGGCGCAGAAGGGGCGCGAAGGAATCCGTGCTAATGGCAGTTTTCTTTATATCCACGGCGATCGTTTACGGCAGCCGCTCGAACGGTTTGTTCGGTCATTCTTTCTTGAGGAGGCCCTGGTCCTTCAGCCACCGCGCACACGTGTCGGTCCAGCTCGCATACGGCCGGTCGACCTGGCGGACGCCGAAGTCGTGGGCGGTGCGGGCATAGATGTGCAGCTCGGCGGGAATGCCGGCCCGCTTGAGGGCCAGATACATGATCACGGTGCCTTCGGGAGGGCTGATGATGTCGTCGCCGCCGTGGACGAGAAACACCGGGGGCGTCTCCTTCGGAACGGCGAGGCCGGGCGCCAGCTCGTCCTTGTCCTGGGCCTTTAAGTAGCCGGAGTAAACGGGAATCGCAAAGTTCGGCCGGCAGCTCACCTGGTCGATCTCGTCCACCGGCTCATAGGTCCGTTTTTCGAAGCTGGTAGCCGTTGCGATTGCCAGGTGGCCGCCGGCGGAGAATCCGACCAGGCCGATCCGCTCGGGATGAATGCCTAGCTCCTTCGCCCGGCTGCGAACGAGGCTCACCGCCCGCTGAGCGTCCTGCAGCGGGCGGCGGGCCGGCTGGCCGCGGGGCTCGTCGGGCCGCCGCGGCACGCGGTACTTCAGCAATATGCCGGTCGCGCCGATCGTGTTCAGCCATTTCGCGACCTCCTCGCCTTCGAGCTGCCAGTAGAGATTCCAGTAGCCGCCACCGGGGCAGACAAGCACGGCCGTGCCGGTGTCCATTTCCTTGGCGGGGCGATAGATCGTGAGCGTCGGCCGCGTGACGTTGCTGACCAGCGTCGTCGGCTCGGTGACCTCGACGTCCTTGCGGCCCAGCGCCGGCGACGGTCGAGTAAACTCCGCGCCGATTGTGCCGGGTTCCTCGGGCACCTTGCCGGCCGGCCAGAGCTCGATGACCTGCGGCTCGTCGGCGGCTGCCAAATGGGCTGAGCTCAAGCAGGCGATCACCGCAATCGCAAAAGAGATTCTGCGCGTCATTGGTGGATCCTTGGCGAAGCGGCCTCACGCGGAGCGCGAGGTCTACAGTGCCCGCCATCTTGACCGCTTTCCCGCGCGGGGTCCAGAATGCGGCCGCCGCACGGAACATTGCTGCATGTCGCTGCTCTTGGAGCTTCACGAGGTCACTCACTTCTACGGGAGGGTCTGCGCGCTGTCGGGCGTGACGCTGAATGTCGAGCCGGGACCGATCGGCCTGGTGGGCCAGAACGGCGCGGGCAAATCCACGCTGCTGCAAATCCTGCTGGGGTTGATCCGGCCGACCCACGGCACGGCCGTCGTACTGGGTCAGAACGTCCGGACCGCCGGGCTGGCGCTCCGCGGCCGCGTCGGCTACATGCCCGAACACGGCGGACTGGTCACCGGCCTGGCGGGCGTGGAATATGTCGCCCTGGCCGGCGAATTGTGCGGCATGCCGCGGAAGCAGGCCCTGCGCCGCGGGCACGAAACGCTTTCGCAGCTCGGCCTGGAGGACGCCCGCTACCGCCCGCTCGACCAGTACTCCGTCGGCATGGTCCAGCGCCTGAAGCTGGCCGCGACGCTCGTGCACGATCCCGATCTGTTGCTGCTCGACGAACCGACCTCTGGGCTGGATCCCGAAGGGCGGACGGCGATGCTCCACCTGCTGGAATCGCTGGCGTCGCGGCCGGGCAAGTCGCTGCTCCTGGCCAGTCACCTGCTGGGCGACATCGAGCGGGTCTGCCAGTCGGCGATCATCCTGCGGCAGGGCCAGGTGCTGAAGGTCGGCCGGATCGACGAATTGCGGACGACGCGGCCCCGCAGCTTTCGCCTGCGGTGGGACGGCGACGCCGCGCCGTACCTCGCCGGCCTTCGAGAGCGCGGCGTGCAGATCGAGCTCGACGGCAAGCCGGGACAGGCCAAGGCGCTCGTGCCGACCGACTGGCAGACCCGCGAGTTCTTCGCCGAGGCCCATCGCCAGTCGCTGCCGCTGACCGGCCTGGAACCCGAAGAGGAGGATTTGCAGGCCGTCTATCAGCGGCTGATGACGGCTCCTCCGGAACCAGCCGGGAGGACCGCATGAGCGTCGATACGGCGGGCTATCGCCGCTGGGCCGGGCGGCAATTGCCCAACGCGCTGGCCTGCTGGCCGATCGCCCGCAGCGGCCTGGTGCTGGTGCTGCGGCGGAAGCTGTTCTGGCTGCTGCTGGCGCTGGCGGCCCTGCATTTCCTGTTCATCTTCGCGACGATCTATCTCAAGTTTCAGATCGCGGCCCAGAATCCCGGCCTGGAGCGGTTCGTCAATCAGGTGCTGCGGTCGGTGACCGGCACCGGCGAGACGTATCGCGAGTTCATGTTTCGCCAAGGCACCGTGACCATGCTTGTGCTCGCCTTCGCGGGCGGGATGCTCGTGGGCGACGACATGCGCCGCGGCGGGCTGACGTTCTATCTGTCGCGGCGGATCGGCCGCTGGCATTACGTCGTCGGCAAGCTGCTGGCCATCGGCCTGTTGGTCTCGCTGACGACGACGCTGCCGGCGCTGGTCCTGTATATCGAGTACGGCCTGCTCACGAATTCATTCAGCTACTTTCGCGAGAACCTGGGCATTCTCGTCGGCATTCTGGGCTACGGCCTGGTGATGGCGGTCACGCTGGCGCTGTTGCTATTCGCCTTGGCGGCGTGGCTGCACAAGACGGTGCCGCTGGTGATGGCCTGGGCCTGCCTGTTCGTGCTGCTGCCGGCCTTGGGCGAGCTGCTCCAAGACGTATTCGACGACCGTCACTGGCTGCTCCTCTCGCTGTGGCGCGACATCCGGCTGGTCGGCACGTGGTTCTTCGGCGGCATCGACACCGAGCGGGAGCTGGCGATGCTGAATCCGTCGCTGGCGATCGTGCTGGGCGTCTGCATCGTCTCCACGCTGGCGCTCGTGCCGCGGGTCCGCGCGGTCAGGGTGGTCCAATGACCGGCGCTCCAATTCCGCAGCCGCTCTGCCGCTTTCAGGCAGCAAGCAAATGGTACGGGCCGGTGATCGGCCTGAACGACCTGACGTGGGACCTGCCGCCGGGCATCACCGGGCTCGTTGGCCACAACGGCGCGGGCAAGAGCACGCTGATCAAGCTGCTCACCGGGCAACTCCGGCCGAGCCTGGGCCGCGTGCTGGTCCGCGGCCACCGCGCTTGGACGGCGGCCGCCCGAAGGCACATCGGCTACTGCCCCGACGTCGATGCCTTTTACGAGGAAATGTCGGGCCGGGCGTTCGTGCGGATGCTGGCCCGCCTGCACGGCTTTTCGTCCAAGACCGCCCGCGAGCGGACCGACGACGTGCTCGACCAGGTCGATATGGCCGAGCGAGCCGACCGGCCGCTGGGCTCGTATTCCAAAGGCATGCGGCAGCGGATCAAGCTGGCGCAGGCGCTCGTGCACAACCCCGACCTGATCGTGCTCGACGAGCCGCTCAACGGCGTCGATCCGGTCGGCCGCGTCGAGCTGATCCGCCTCTTCCGCTCGCTGGCCGACCGTGGCAAGTCGCTGCTCATCTCCAGCCACATCCTGGACGAGATGGACACGCTGGCCGATCAAATTCTGTTCATCTGCCGCGGCCGGATGCTGGCCAGCGGCTCGCTGGACGAAATCCGGGCCCTGCTCGACGACCATCCGCTCAAGGTCCGCATCGCCGCGCCGCGGGCCCGGCAGCTCGCCGCCGAATTGCTCCGCCTCGAATCGGTCCGCTCCGCCGCGCTCGAGTCCGAGGGGCAACTGCTCCTGGAAGTGCAGCGGCCCAAAGAGTTCTTCGGACCGCTGGCGGCTGCCGTGGCGGAGCAGGCCTGCGACGTGCAGCGGCTGCAAGTGATTGACGCCTCGACCGAAGCGATTTTTGACTACCTCATGGAAACGGCCAAACGCCCGCGGTGACCATGGACAAGAATTGGGCCGCGGATTTCCTCGGACGCCTCTCGGCGAGCTGGCACCTGCTCGGGGTGTCGCTGCGGCGGCTGCTCTGGTCGCGGCAGACGATCATCAGTGCGGTGCTCGTCGTGCTGGCTGGCGTGGCCGCCTATGCCTGGGCCCGCGATCGCCAGCGCCAGCCGAGCGACTTCGTCGAGGAAGTGCTGTTAACCGTTTACGTGCCGTTTCTGCTGCCGATCCTCTGCCTCTCTTATGCCACGGCCGGCATCGCCACCGACCGCGACGAACAGACGCTGGTGTATCTGGTCACCTCGCCGCTGCCGCGGCCGTTCATCTTTCTGGCGAAGGCCGCCGCCGCGCTGGTCCTCTCGCTGGCCTGGACGATGGGTACGCTGGCCCTGCTCGCTGGCATCGCCGGCAAGCCCGGCCTGGAGGTATTCCGCGCGGTCTGGCCGGGCCTGTTTTGGGCGACGGTGGCCTACGTTTGCTTGTTTCAAGTCTTCAGCGTGGCCTTTCGCCGGGCGACGATTTATGCGCTGGGCTACGCTTTGTTCCTGGAGACGCTGATCGGCAACATGCCCGGTATCGTCAAGCGGCTGGCGATCTCGTTTTACGCCCGGTGCCTGATCTTCGACGCCTCGGCCGCTTTCGACGTCGGCCCTTCCGGGCCGTTCAACGAGCTGCTCTTTCAGCCGCTGCCGGCCGCGACGGCCTATACGATTCTCTACGCCGCCAGCGCCGGGCTGTTGTTGCTCGGCCTCGTCATCTTCTGCACACGGGAGTATTGACCTCGTCGCCTCAAGCCGCGACCAGTGGTCGCGGTGCACAGGTAGCCGCGACCACTGGTCGCGGCTTTGCGTCCGGCTACGGCCCCTTGAAGACGATGCCGTCCTTCATCACGAAGGCGATCTCGCGGAGCAGGCTGATGTTGGCCAGTGGATCGCCTTTCACGGCCACGAGATCGGCGAGCTTCTTCTCCTCGACGGTCCCCAGGCGGTCGTCGATCCGCAGCAGCTGCGCCGCCACGAGCGTGGCCGACTGGATGGCCTTCATGGGCGGCATCCCGCCGGCAACCATCAGCTCGAATTCGTGGGCGTTCTCGCCGTGCGGCGAGACGCCGCTGTCGGTGCCGAAGGCGATCTTCACGCCGGCGGCCTGGGCCTTCTTGAAGGTCTCGCGAATCGCCGGCCCGATCGCCGCCGCCTTGGGCCGCACGATCTCGGGAAAATAGCCGGGCACCTCGGCCTGCTTCGCGACCCACTCGCCGGCCATGTTCGTTGGCACCCAGTACGTGCCCCGCTGCTTCATCAATTCCATGATCTCGTCGGTCATGTACGTGCCGTGCTCGATCGAATCGACGCCGGCCAGCACGGCCCGCTTGATCCCCTCCGTGCCGTGGGCATGCACGGCGACGATCATGCCGTAATCCTTGGCGGTCGCGACGACCGCCCGCAGCTCCTCGTCGGTGAACTGCGGGTTCTGCCCGCTCGCGGCCAGGCTCAACACGCCGCCGGTCGCCGTCAGCTTGATCAGGTCCGCGCCGTCCTTGTACCGCTGCCGCACGGCCTTGCGGGCGTCGTCAGCGCCATTGATCACTCCCTCCAGTGGCCCCGGATCGCGGCGATAATCGCCGCGGAGCGCGTTCGTCGGATCGGCGTGGCCGCCGGTCGTGGCCAGCGACTTGCCCGACGTGAAAATCCGCGGCCCCATCGCCCAGCCCTGCTCGATCGCCTTGCGGAGCGCGATCGAGTTCACGCCGTTGTCGCCCAGGTCGCGGACCGTCGTGAACCCGGCCAGCAGCGTGCGGCGGGCGTGCAGCGTCGAGCGGAGGGCGTAATCGGCCTGGTCCATGAAGAACCGCTCGGTGTACGACTCCTTCGAATGCTGCGACTGCAAGTGCGTGTGCATGTCCATCAAGCCAGGCAGCACGGTGTATTCGCGCAGATCGACCAGCTTGTCGTCCGCCGCCGGCTTCAAATAGCCCGCGGCCACCCGCACGATCCGCCCGCCGTCGATCACGATCGAAACCTCCATTCGCGGCTGATCGCTGCGGCCGTCGATCAGGCGGCCGGCGTGAACGACCGTAGCGGCAGGGCAGCGGCCGGCCAGAAGAACGAGACCCAGGCAGACGAATGGCGAGCGGAGCAGCATGGTGTTGGTCTCCCGTGGCCCCATGTTACCTGCGGCCGGCTGCCGTCTCTACAATGAGCGGGCATCCCGTCTTCTCCAGGAGCCCAGCCATGTTTCCTCCCACCAACCGCCGGCACTTCCTGCTCACGGCTTCTTCCACCGCGCTGGCCGCTGCCGCGGTCACCGCACCGGCTGCCGCTCAGAGCGCGAACAATAAGCTCGTCGTCGGCCTGATTGGCTGCGGCGGCCGCGGCACGCACGATGCGGGGCTGTTTCAGAAAACGACCAACGTCGAAGTGGCCTGTGTCTGCGACGTGGATGACGGGCGGCGCAACCTGGCGGCCAAAAACCTGGGCATCGCTGCGGGCAAAGCGGTGAGCGACATGCGCCGCATCCTCGACGACAAGAGCGTCGATGCCGTGATTGTCGCGACGCCCGACCACTGGCATTCGCCGGCGGCGATCCTGGCCTGCGAGGCCGGCAAGCACGTCTATGTCGAAAAGCCGATCTCGCACAACATCCGCGAGGGCCGCCTGCTGGTCGAGTCGTCGCAGCGGAACAAGACTCACGTGCAGCACGGCACGCAGAGCCGCAGCACCGCGATGATGATCCAGGCCGTGCAGCTCCTCCGCGAGGGGATCATCGGCAATGTGCTGGTCGCCAAGTGCTGGAACATCCAGCGCCGCGGCTCGATCGGCCGCGGCACCGACACCGCTCCGCCCGCCGGCTTCGACTACGACGCCTGGGTTGGCCCAGCGACGATGATTCCGTATCGCACCAATCGCGTTCACAACCGCTGGACCTGGTGGTACCACTTCGGCACCGGCGACATGGGGAACGACGGCGTCCACGACATCGACTACACCCGCTGGGGACTCGGCGTGGAGACGCATCCGTCGAAGATCGTCGCCCTCGGCGGCAAATACGTCAATGACGACGACCA
>DASRJB010000510.1:0-3043 GCA_035649715.1 Pirellulaceae bacterium | reverse complement strand
TTCCTTCCGCGAGCGATACCGCCGCGAGATGAGCTGCCAGGTGGTGCATGATTCCATCCATCGCCGCGCGGGCTGGATGCTGATCTACCGGCTGGCACTGGATGGTGCGGCAGCGGGATTTGGCTCGGTCGCTGTCGGCGGGCCGTGGAAGGACAAGCCGACGCTACTCGAGTTCTACGTGCTGCCGGAATCTCGCTGGCGGGCCTTCGAGCTGTTCGAGGCGCTGCTGGCCGCCAGCGGCGCGGAGCTGGTCGAGATGCAATCGAACGACGCGCTGTTTGCCGTCATGCTCCACACCTACGCCGGCCAGATCGCCAGCGAGAAGATCGTGTTTCACGACCAGCTGACAACGTCGCTGCCTGCCTGCGGCGCGGCGCTGCGCCGCGTCACCTCGGCCGAGGAGACGCAGGCCCACATCGAGCAACGGCAAGGCGGGATCGAATGCGTGCTGGAGCTGGACGGCCAGGTTATCGGGCAGGGCGGCGTCCTGTTTCACTACAACCGGCCATACGGCGACATCTATATGGAGGTGGCCGAGCCATTTCGCCGCCGCGGGCTGGGTTCGTTTCTCGTCCAGGAGCTGAAGCGGGTCGCCTACGACCTCGGCGCTGTTCCCTGCGCCCGGTGCAGCCCTGCGAACATCGCCTCGCGCCGCACGCTGCAAAAGGCCGGCTTCGTGCCCTTCGCCCACATGCTCACCGGCATCATTGCACAGCCGTAGCGGCGTTCTGCCGCCAATATTCGCCCCGGCCGGGCGAATCACGGTGCGGCGTCTGGCGACATTTCTGAGAATTGCGGAGGGCGTGGCATGGCGCTGTTCGAGATTGTGGCACCGGCTGGGCTGAAGATGATTCGCTGCGTGATCGAGAACGAAATGGTGCGGGCGGAATCGGGGGCGCTGCACTACATGCGGGGCAACATCGAGCTGACGTCAGCAGCGCCGTCCGTGGGCGGCTTCCTGAAGAGCGTCATGACGCGCGAGAACATCTTCCGCCCGACCTATCAGGGCACGGGCGAAATCTTCTTCGGTCCGCCCACTTTTGGCGAGTACGAGATTCTCGAACTCAAGCAGGAAGAGTGGATTCTGGAGCAGGGCTCGTACGTTTGCAGCGACGCCTCGATCGAAGTCGGCGTCTGGCGGAACAAGGCCCTGACCGCGCTCTTCGGCGGCGAAGGCTGGTTTCAAACCTCGGTCAAGGGGACCGGCAAAGTGGTCATGCAGGCCCCGGGCAGAGTCCAGCGAATCGACCTCCGCGGCGAAAAGCTCTCGGTGGACGGCAAGTTCGCGATCGCCCGCACCGCCAGCGTGAATTTCGAGGTGCAGAAAGCGGCCAAATCGATTCTCGGCTCCCTCTCCTCCGGCGAAGGCCTGCTCAGCACCTTCACCGGCCACGGCACCGTCCTCATCGCGCCGGTCCCCAACACGTACCAGAGTCTGCTCGCCTCGATTACTCAGGCCATCCCGCGCGGGAAGTGACGAAGAACCCAAGAACCGAAGATCCAAAGAACCGAAAGAAGTGATGTTAAGAGTGCTCGTCACGGCGCCGCAACTGCACGTCCCCCTGCGGCGAATCCGGGCGACCGCTAGACTGATTTTTGGTTCTTCGGTTCTTTGGTTCTTCGGGTTTTCCCGCCCATGTCGCGGCAGTACATCTACACCATCGAGCGGCTCACGAAGAAGCACGGCCAGCGCGAGGTGCTGAAGGATATCTGGCTGGCGTTCTATCCGGGGGCCAAGATCGGAGTGCTGGGCCGCAACGGGTCGGGAAAAAGCACGCTGCTAAGAATCATGGCCGGCGTCGAAAAGGATATCGACGGCGAAGCCCGCTTGAGCGACGGTTTCACGCGCGGGTTTTTGTCGCAGGAGCCGCAGCTCTCGCCCGGCACGGTCTGGGACAACTTGCAGGAGGCCATCAAGCCGCGGCGGGCCGAGGTCGATCGCTACAACGAGATTACGACGCTCTTGGCCGAGCCGATGGATGACGAACAGATGCAGAAACTGTGCGACGAGATGGCCCGGCTCCAGGACCATATTGAGACGACCGGGGCGTGGGAGCTCGACCGCGAGCTGGAAATCGCGATGGACGCGATGAACCTGCCCGACCGCGAGGCGGACAGCCAGACGCTTTCGGGCGGCGAGCGGCGGCGAGTCGCCCTCTGCAAGCTGCTGCTCAACAAGCCGGACCTGCTGCTGCTGGACGAGCCGACCAACCACCTCGATGCCGAAGCCGTCAACTGGCTCGAGCACCACCTGGCCGAGTACCACGGCACGGTCGTCGCCGTCACGCACGACCGCTACTTCCTCGACAACGTGGCCCAGTGGATTTTGGAGCTCGACCGTGGGATGGGCTTTCCGTTCGAGGGCAACTACAGCTCGTGGCTGGAACAGAAGAAGGCCCGCCTGGAGCGCGAGGAGAAGTCGAACGTCGCCAAGCAGAAGACGCTGCAGCGCGAGCTGGAGTGGGTCCGCATGTCCCCCCGCGCCCGCCAGGCCAAGAGCAAAGCCCGCATCGCGGCCTACGAAAAGATGTCGGCCGAGCGTTTTGAGGAACGCCAGGACGAATTCGAAATTCAGATTCCGCCCGGAAAACACCTGGGCGAGCTGGTCGTCGAGGCCAAGGGGCTGACCAAGGGCTACGGCGACCGCGTACTGATCGACAGGCTCGACTTTCGGCTGCCGGCGGGCGGGATCGTGGGCATCATTGGCCCTAACGGTGCTGGGAAAACGACGCTGTTCCGCATGATCGTCGGCCAGGAAAAGCCGGACGGCGGCGAGCTGCGCGTCGGCCCGACTGTCGAGCTGGGCTACGTCGATCAGAATCGCGACGCCCTCGCGGCGGACAAGACTGCTTATGAAGAAATCTCGGGCGGCCACGACAACCTGGAAATGGGCGGCCGCAAGGTGAACTCGCGGGCCTATGTCAACCGCTTCAACTTCCGCGGGCCCGACCAGGAGAAAAAAGTCGGCACCCTCTCCGGCGGCGAACGCAACCGCGTCCACCTGGCCAAGCTCCTCCGCCGCGGCAGCAACCTGCTGCTCCTC
>DASRJB010000509.1:0-10143 GCA_035649715.1 Pirellulaceae bacterium | reverse complement strand
GAGCAGCGGATGGCCGCGGCTGGCGGCCTGCACGCGAATCTGGTGCGTGCGGCCGGTTTCCAGATCGATCTCCAGCAGCGTGGCCGGCGACTGTGTCGCGGGTCCCGCGATGGAATCGCGGGCTACGAACTGCAAGACCCGGTAGTGCAGGATCGCCAGCTTGCCCGCAGGATCGGTGTGATCGACGATCACGCTCCGCGGCTCGCCCTCAATCTTCTTGAGCTGATCGGTCCACGTTCCCTCGTCCGGCGATACTTCGCCGCCGACCAGCGCCCAATAGCGCTTCTCGACCAGCCGCCCTTCGAACTGCTCGGAGATGCGGCGAGCCGCGCGGACGTTCTTCGCAAATACAATCACGCCCGACACGGGCCGGTCCAGCCGGTGCGGCACGCCCAGGTATACTCCGCCCGGCTTGTTGCCGCGCTCTTTGAGGAACCGCTTGATGCGGAACTCCAGGCTGTCGATGCCCAGCGGGGCCTGCGTCAGCAATCCCGGCGGCTTCGCCACGACGAGGCAGGCGTTGTCCTCGTAGAGGATGTCGAAGCCGGGCATAAAGTAGGCCCCCGACGCCGTCGGGGGGCTAGCGCACGCGGTGGCGCCGTTGGCGAATTGCTTCCTCACGGCGTGAGGAAGCTACCTAGACCTGTCCGGCCGCGGGCACGGTGTATGGCGCGCGATACTCGCGGGTGAGCATCTTGTTGGCCGCTTCGTTGCCGGGGAAGGTCTCGGACTTGGGATCGAACGGCAGCACCGGGCCGACGGTCAGCCTGGCCGAGGCCAGATCGACGCGGTTGTCCTTCAGGTGCGCGAGCGTCCGCTCGAGCGTGTCCTTGGCGTTGTCGGTCGTCTTCAGGTCGGCGAGCGACTTCTCCACGGCGTTAGCCGCCACCGGCGATCCGAGCCGGTACGAGATGTTGCCCAGGTGGCAGAGGGCGCTCGACAGGTGCCCTTCTTCGATGTCGGCGTTCAGGTCGGTCAGCTTCCGCGTGCGGACGGCGGCCAGGAAGTTGGCGAAGTGATACTTGTCCTCGCCCTCGCTGAAGCGGGCGATCTCCTTGCCCTCCTTGTCGAACACCGTGCCGCCGTTGTAGCTGGGCGAGACGGCGTAGCCCTCGGTGCATTCGAAGATCACGCCGACGCCGGCGCCCTTGTAGCGGTCGGTCCGCAGGCCGCGGACCTCGAACACCAGCGACTTGTCGCCGAAGTCGTGGACGCAGACCTGCGTGTTGGCGGTCTCGCCGGCGTCCTCATAGCCCAGCCGTCCGCCGTAGCTGAACGTGGACTTGCAGAGCTCGTTCACGCCCAGGCCCCAGCGGGCGATGTCCATCTGGTGAATGCCCTGGTTACCCAGGTCGCCGTTGCCGTACTCCCAAATCCAGTGCCAGTCGTAATGGAACTGCGGGCGGGTCACGGGCAGCATCCGGGCCGGGCCGCACCACAGGTCGTAGTTGACGGACGCGGGGACTTCGTAGGTGCCCTTCGCGCCGATCGACCCGCGGGGCTTGTAGCACAGGCCGCGGGCGACCTTCACCGCGCCGATCTTCCCCGACTGGACGTACTCGATGAGCTGCCGCATGCCGGGGTTGCTGCGGCACTGCGTGCCCGTCTGGCAAATCCGCTTGTACTTGCGGGCCGTTTCCACTGCGCGGCGGCCCTCGCTGACGTTGTGGCTCACGGGCTTCTCGACGTACACGTCCTTGCCGGCCTGCATCGCCCAGATCGCCATCAGCGAGTGCCAGTGGTTCGGCGTGGCCACGCTGATGATGTCGACGCTCTTGTCTTCCAGCACGTCGCGAATGTCATCGACCAGCTTCGGCCGCACGCCCTGCCGCTTCTCGATCTCATCGACCCGGCCGTTGCCGATCTTGCTGTCCACATCGACGACGTAGGTCACCATCGTGTCGGGCTTAGCCGCCCAGGCGCTGATGTGGCTGCCGCCGCGGCCCTTGACGCCCACGCAGGCCACGTTCAACCGCTCGTTGGGGCTCTTGCTCGCCGGCTGGTCCTGGGCCGTGGCATACCGGCCCGTGGAACTCGCCATCGCGGCTGCTGCCGTGGCAAACATCGAATCTTGCAAGAATTGACGGCGGTTTCTTCTGGCCATTTTCGGTAGCTCCTGCCCCAGGGAGAGAAATGTGCGCCGGCTCATAATAACCCGCCGCCGTAACGGCTTTCCAGCAGCCTTGCCCGAATTGCCAATCTCGCTTAGCCCCGGCCCCCAGGCCGGTTTGGCCAGCGGTCACCCCGCTCGACCGGCGTGGACGCCGGGGCTAAGCGGGTTGCCGCCCGGCTGATTGCGGGTGCCCGCTAGCTCTGATAGAACGTACCAAGGCATCGCGGAGTGCATTTCGGAGGCATTGCAACGGGTGGTTCAGTCCCCGTTTGGGCAAGGAGTGCTGCCATGCTGGTCCTCAGCCGCAAAGTGGGCGAGCGAGTTCTGATCGGCGACCGCATCGCGATCACGATCGTGCGAATCAACGGGAACGCGGTGCGCCTGGGGATCGAGGCCCCGGCTGACATGGTCGTCGTCCGCCAGGAACTGGCCGAGCGGACCGCCGAGGGCGAAGCCACCGCCACCGAGGCGACGTCGCCTCTCCCTTTGGGAGAGGGCTAGCGCGGTAGGACTAGGATTACGATTAGGATCCGCAGCCGAGTCCTAATCTTAATCCTAATCCTAATCTTAATCCCGCTCGCTGCCCCCTCACCGCGCCAGTTCGCACAAGTCCAAAACGGCCGGTCCCCCCTCGCGTTCCAGGGGGCCCTTGTCGCTGATGAATTGCTCCAGCGCGGCGATCTTCTGCTCCGCCGTCGGCTCGCGGGATGATCCAGCGATCGGACCCCAGATCACGCGCACGCCGCGGCGGGTTTTCAACTCATAATTCAGCTCCTGGCCCGGCGGCTGCTCGGCGTCGATGCGGAACAGACCCAGCGGCTGCCAGCGCTTTCCCCACAGGGCGGCCAGCCGGGCCGCGCCAGCGATCCGCTGGCTGCCCCAGGGCGAACCATAAACGCTGGCGGTCGTCTCGCGGCCGCCGGCGATTCGCAAGTAGTCCTTGGCCTGTCCCGGCGCGAAATCGGCCGAGGGCAGGAGCACGCCCTGCTCGTCGATGAAAACCAGGCCGGCCTCGCCGCCGCCGGAAACTTCGACCGCAGCGACCGGGCGGCGATATTCCAGCTCGACGCTCACCTGCGGCGGATTGCGCTTTTCGACGCGCACGACCTTCGCGACCCACGGGTGCAGGGCGAAGGCCCGCGCGACCTTCTCTACCAGATCGCGGTCGCGGAGATTCAGCCGCGACATCGACGCCGACCGCAGCGCCTCGGCTTTCACATCCGCGTGAATCCACGCCGGCTGCGGCGTGACGGCGATCTGCGCCGGCGTCACGGCGTAGTCGGCCGAATTCAACGCCGCTGCGCCAAAGCGCTGCCAGGCGTACACCGCGCCGCAGACGGCGGCAACCACGATCGCCGCCGTCAAAACCAGGCCGCGGTTTTGCGGCTTAAGCAGCGCCGCTACCAGTTGTGCCGCCACCGGCGAGGGCCGCGGCGTCTTGGGCTTGTTCGTTCCCATCGTCCGAACTCCGTTTCGGCGGGAAAAATCGAAGAACCAAAGATCCAAGAACCAAAGAGCTGACTCCCTGTTTGGTTCTTCGGTTCTTCGGTTCTTTGGTTCTTAGATTTCGTTACCAGACTTCCACAGCCAATTCCAACTCCACGCCGACCCGCTCCGCAACTCCCTTGCGGACCACCTCGATCAACTCGATCACGTCGCGGCTGGTGGCGCTGGCACCCACGACGATGAAGTTGGCGTTGCGGTCGCTGATCGCCGCGTCGCCGACGTGGGCGGTATCGAGCCTGGCGTCCTCGATCAGGCTCGCCGCGCTGACGCCGCCGGGGCTCTTGAAGATCTGTCCGGTCTTCTGGTCGAACAGCGGCTGCTCGGCCCGCTTGATGATCCAGGCCTGCTGCATCTGCTTGGTGAGGTGCCGCGAATCGCTGGGCTCCAATTCCAGCGTGGCCTCGAGGATCACCAGCTCGTCGAGGCTGCTGGCCCGGTAGCCGAAGCGGAACTCGCCCTTTTGCCGAGTCACGGTCTCGCCCTTGCCGGTCATCGCCGTAGCCGTCGTCGTGAATTGTCCGATGTCGCCACCCAGCGTACCGGCGTTGGTGTGCAGCGCGCCGCCGAGCGTGCCGGGAATGCCGACGAGCGATTCCAGGCCGGCGAGCCCTTCGCGGACCGCGGTCGAGATCACGTGCCCCAGCTTCGCCCCGCCGCCGGCCGTCAGCTTGCGTCCGGCGACTTGAATCCGGCCGAAGGCGGCCGCGCCGAGCGAGACGACCAGCCCCGGAATCCCCTCGTCGCGGACCAGCAGGTTGGAGCCCCCGCCGAGCACGCGCACGCCGAGGCCCATCTCGTGGCAGCGGCGGACGAGCCCCGTCAGCTCCTCGACGCTGGTCGGCTCGGCGAAGTACTGGGCCGCCCCGCCCAGCCTGAACCAGGTGTACGGCGCCAGCGGCTCGTTTTCGCGAGTGATGTGCTCGAAACCGGCTGGAATGGCCATAAGTTGGCGGCGTAGGGTGCTTCAACCGTGGATTCTAGCGGGGGTCCGGTGGTGCGTCAGCAGCGGTTGGCTGGCTCTGGAATCGGCGCGGCGCGGGGTAAGGATAATTCCCAAAGCGGGCCGCGTTTGAACTTGCCTCGTGACTTCATCGGCTTTTTCCAAGTCCTTGATGCCGCGTCGGTTACGTCGCGATTCGTGGGCCGCAGAGACGACTGCGTTAGAAGGGTTTGAGGGGATCCACGGGAATTATCCTTACCTATCCGAATCGTAGCTCCCCGACGCCGTCAGGTAGCAGCAGCGGGCATGGCTGGACGCGCGCGGGATTCGTGCCTGATGGAAAACCGATGGCAGCACTGGATCCTCACCGCGTGAGGAACCACCATGCAGGACCGCAGCCGCGATCGTCGCGAACAGTCCGATGGCGAAGCCGATGACCGCGCCCACAAGGGCTCCGCGAAACTGACCCAGCAGCCAACCCACCGTGCTGAGCACCACGACGGGCGCCGCGGCAAGATGAACCCAGGCGGGCACGTTAAACCACCGATCGGCGGCTACGAGCGCGCCGACGCCTACGCCGGCAATCGACGTGGCGACCAGCAGGTCCGCGATGGTGAAACGCACGGGGTCTCTCATCGTAGCGACCGTACACATATTATACGCAAATGTCATAAAGAATTCCTGAATACCGTGGGACTTGTGGCCTGGGGCCGCGTTGCAAAGCCAGAGCGGGGCGCGAGTTGCAACTATTTCGAAGAAAATGAAGGCCGACCGCGGCTTTCTCTAGCTTCCGACTGGCCAATCGCGCGGCGAATCGGCGCAAGATCTGACCGCGGCGGGACTTACCGCTGGCCGTTCCACTCGGCGTAGAACTGCTCGAGATAAGCCTCCAAAAAGCGGTGACGCTCGGCGGCCAGGCGGCGGCCCGCGGCGGTGTTCATGCGATCGCGCAGCAGGAGCAGCTTTTCGTAGAAGTGGTTGATCGTCGAGCTCGCGCCGCGCTGGTAGGCCTCGAACGAATCGTGAGGCGTCGGCGGGGCGTCGGGTTCGTACAGCGGCTGCCCCTTGTGGCCGCCGTAAGCGAACGCGCGGGCGATGCCGATTGCGCCCAGCGCGTCGAGGCGGTCGGCGTCCTGAACGCACTGCCCTTCGAGGGTCAGGACCGCCGCCTTCACTCCCGCGCCTTGGAACGAGAGTCCGGCGACGATCTCGCAGACGTGGTCGATCGCCCGCGCGTCAACACCGAGCGACTGGAGCCAGGCCCGCGACTGCCGCGGGCCCGCCTCGTGATCGCCGCCGGCGAACTTCCAATCCGCAATGTCGTGCAGCAAGGCCGCCAGCTCAACGACGAACAAATCCGCGCCTTCGCCCTGGCCGATGGCTAGCGCCGCGCGGCGGACGCGCTCGATGTGGTGCCAGTCGTGGCCCGTCCCTTCGCCCGACAAGAGCGCCCGCACGTGCTCGGCGGTTTGCTGTATGATGTCGCGTTCGTCCATGACTGGCGAGGGTATGCGTTTGGTGTTTTGTATTTGGTTCTTCGGTTCTTCGGTTCTTCGGTTCTTCGATTCTTCGATTCTTCGATTTTGATTGTCCACCATGGCTAAGAAAAAGCAGAAAGACAAGGACGGCAAGAAACGCAAACGGATCGTGCTCCGCGCGGGCGAGGCACTGGTCGAGGCGGAGGCGGCGTGGTCGGCGGCGGAGCCGGAGGTCGTGATCGGCGAGTTGGACGGGCCCGTGGGCTATGCGATCGCCAGCCTGATCGGCGACCAGGCCAAAGGGCACAGCAAGGTCTTTGCCATCCTGAACAGCGACGTGATGGTGCGGCCGGTGACCGTGATGGTCAGCAAGGTGACCGTCAAGAGCAGCAAGTACACGAACATTCTCATGGGGACGGTGCAGGCGGCCATCGCCCACGGCGTGCTCGACGCCGTCCGGGCCGGCGACATTCCGCGGCGGAAGGTCGATGACCTCGGCATCATTGTCTCGGTCTGGCTCGACCCGGGCATCCTGGACGCCGAGAACGTCGATTTCAACATCCTCTTTCAGACCAACCGCGAAGCCACCGCCAAGGCCATTCACAAGGCCCTGCACGGCGAGCCCTCGATCGACTGGCTGCTCGAAAACCAGGACCAGGTGCCGCACTATTTCCACCAGCTGGCGCTGGAGGGAAAGTTCGAATAGGGATTTCAGATTTGGGATTTGGGCTTGGGGATTTGAACCCGCAATCCCAAATCCCAGATTCTAAATCCTAGATTCCTATGTCTCGCAACGAGCAGCTCGTCCGGCAGCACAAGCTGCTCCAGATTTTGGAGCGGACGCGGATCGGCTGGACGACCCTGGAGCTGCGCGACGGCATGGCCCAGGAGCTGGGCCTGCCGTCGCTGCACCTGCGGACGGTGAAGCGCGACTTGGAGGCGCTGCTCGCGTCGGGCTTCGACATCGAAGGCCAGTACCTGCGCCGCGGCAAGGTCTGGCGGCTGGGAAGGAAATCTCGCAAGGCCCATCCGATCCAGGCCTCGGCCACCGAGCTGATCGCGCTCTCGATCGGCCGCGACCTGCTCTATCCGCTGGCCGGCACGCCCTTCTGGCAGGCGCTGGAGTCGTTCTGGGACAAGCTCAAGGACGGGCTGACGCCGTCGGTCTGGAAGCACTACGAGGCCTATCGCCAGGTCCTCTATGTCCGCGGCATGCCGGCCAAGAGCTATCAGCAGCAGCACGGCATCCTGTCCACCATCGACCGGGCGATCCGCGAGCGGCGGGTGCTGGCGATCGAGTATCAGCCGACGGGCCGCGAGCCGCAGCAGCGCGAGATCGAGCCCTACGCCGTGGTGTTCTATCAATCGAGCCTGTACATCGTGGCCGCCGCCCGCGAGCTGCCGGCGGACCACGCCGACCGGATTCGGCACCTGAAGCTCGATCGCTTTCTGCGGGCCACGGCGCAGAGCGTCTTTTTTCATCGGCCGGAGGATTTTGACCTGGAGGAGCACCTGGGGCAGGGCGTCGGCATCTTTTCCGGCGGAAAGGCCCGCGACTTCAAGATTCGCATCTCCGCCAAGGGCGCGCGGTGGGTCGTCGAGGACCCCTGGCACGCGAACCAGCGGATCGAGACGCTGAGCGGCGGCGACCTGGTGCTCACCGTGCCCGCCCACCACGACCTGGAGATCGTCCCCCGCGTCCTGGCCCTGGGGAGCGAGGCCGAAGTCCTCGCCCCCGCCTCCTGCCGGGCTGCCGTGGCGGTGATCGTCCGGCAATTGGCCGAGCGGTATGCGCAGGCCGAGCCGTAAGATCCGCACCCAGCAGCCGCGCCAAATAGGCAGCTACTTGTCCGTCGGGTTGATCGTCTTGAAAACGAATGCCGCGGCTGCTCCGGCGGCGAAGTTCGCGACCAGAAAGATCCAGATGCTCGTGGCGGCGACTTTGCCCAGCACGATCAAGCCGACGGCTACGGCCGGATTGAACGCGCCGCCGGAAATCGCGCCGACGGAATACGCGCCGGTCAGCACCGTGAAGCCGATCGCCAGGCCGTAGAACGAGTTGCCGCTCGTGCCTTTGGCCGTGGCGACGTTCAGCACGACGTAGCACAGCGCGAAGGTGTAGAGAAACTCGGCGACGATGGCCCGCAAGATATTGTCCGCCGGGATCGGCGTGGCCGGCGGAATCCCCGAGAGCCCTTTGAGGTAGAGCACGATCGCCGCCGCCGCGGCTGCCCCGACGACTTGGGCCGCTATGTAGGGCAGCACATCCGCAGCCGGGCACTTGCCACGGAGGAACACCGCCAGCGTCACTGCGGGGTTGTAGTGCGCGCCCGAGACGTGGCCGCCCGCGAAGATCATCACCATCAGCGCCGAGCCAATCGCCAGCGGGGCCATGTTGCCCACCGCATCGTTGGGCGCAAGCACGCAGTTGCCGATCGTGAGCACTAGAAAGAATGTGCCGATCAACTCCACGACGTACTTCATCATGGCGCGACTCCCGATCGAGGTGGCTCATGCAGATCGCTAGCGGCCGCATTATAGCGGTCAACGATTCTTCCGCAGAATCGGGCGAAATCTGGCCCGGCAAAGAATAAACCTCGCGCCGTAAGCTACTTGTCAGCCAGCAGTTACGCCGAGCCGCTTATCGATTGGAGTAACATCAGCCGGGGGACCACGCTTGGCTCCTGCATTCCAACAGAGTACCCGCCCGCCGCGGCCCCAGGATGCGGCCGCACCACTCCCACCAGACAACGAAGGATGCGCCGATGTTTGCCTCGCTGTGTCGCTGCCGGTCCGCGCTGACCGCCAGCCTGATTACCTGTTTGTTGACCGGTACGGCCCGCGCCGACAACCGCGACCTGATCGAAGTCTACAAATCGCGGGCCGAAGTGATCTCGGCCGACGCCCAGAACAAGCAAGCCAACGCGGCGATCATCACCGCCGCCGCCACTTTCACGCGGGCTCAGGCCGAGTCGGCCAAGATGGGCCAGGAGACCCGCGAGAAGAAGCTGCAGAACGACCTCTTGGGCGCGAAGGTCTTTTACGACAAGCGGGCCCTCTATCACACCTACAAAGACACCCACCAGACGCCGCGGAGCACCGCCGACCAGTACACCGAGCGAGCCCGCTCGGCCGCACCCGAGCGGCTGAGCAGCTACCAGCTGTGGATCAAGCCGGGCTACGTCCGCTGGCCGTCGCTGCTGTTGGCCATCGATTATTCCGAACCGCGGTCGCAGATCGATTATCTGCTCGTGCGGCGGACGCCCGCCGACAGCGGCGCGGGTTCACAGAACTGCGTGGACCTGCAGCAGCAGATCGATACCCTGCGGCTGGCCCTGCAAGGCCGGATGCGGACCTACAAGCCTGCCGACTACCTGGCTGCCAGGAAATTCCTCGACAGCCTGGCCTACGAAGTCCAGTTCCCCGCCGACTTCGGCGGCGCCACGGCCCAGATCAGCAAGTAGGCCCCTTCTGCCGGAAGGGGCCTTTAGGGAAGCGCAGCGACCAGGAGCGTTGCCGAGGATTCGAACTCACCGCGCTGCCCAGGTTCCGCCCGGCAGGCGGACCTACAAGTAAGACCTACTTCCCGTCCAGCAGTGAGTCGATCTGCTTGCGGAGCACCGCCTCGCCGTCGCGGCCTTGCCAGTGCAGCTCGCCGGCCCAGAACGAGCGGAGATAACCTTCCTGATCGAGCACGTAAACCGCGGGCCACATCGTGTTGCCCCAGGCCGTCCAGTTGGCTTTCTCGTTATCGACCAGCACCGGAAAATCGAGCCGCTCGGCCTTGAGCTTCGACTTCAGCGTCAGGGCGTTGTGCTCGCCGGCCGTTTCGGGCGTGTGGATGCCGACGAGCTGGACGTTCTTGCCCGCCAGCTCGTCCTGCCACTTGCGGTACGTGGGATAGTTGTGGATGCAGTTGATGCAGCCGAACGCGAAATAGTGCACGACCACGACGCGGCCGCGCAGCTGCTGGCCGGTCAGCGGCTGCCCATTCACCCACTGTCCCGGGCCGCCAATGAGATCCGGCGATTTGAATTTCGTCTGGCCGAGCTTCGCCGGGTCGAAGTCGCCGGCCAGCAGGCTGCTCCAGACGCCCTGCTGTTCTT
>DASRJB010000508.1:0-3365 GCA_035649715.1 Pirellulaceae bacterium | reverse complement strand
CGTGGCCGCTGAGGTGACGGGCTTGGGCTTGAGCAACTCCCCAGCGCGGCGGGCCACCAGCCCCTCGCCGCTGGCCAGCTTTTGTAGCGCTGCGACCGCCGCTACCTTGACCTCGGCCTCCTTCGACTCCGACTGCCGGCGCAGGATATCGAGCGAGCGGGTTACCGTCTCGGCGCTCTCCGATCGCGTGGCCAGGACGAGCGCCTCAATTGCCCCCTTGCCGCGCTTGACCAGCTCTTCGCCGGCCGCTTGCCGATCGGCAAAGCTCTCCGCGTCCAACTGTTTGACCAGGTCGGCCACCGACTTGTCCGCAGCCTCCTGGGCAGATGCGGGCCCGACTGCGAGTGCTGCGAGAACGGCCAAAACCGGGCAGATTTGCCGCATGGCATCGACTCCTGGTGAACGGGGCGATCGTCCCAAGCCCTCCATGGTAGCGGCAGCCGCGGGCGGACTCCAATGCCGGGAAAGGGCGATGCCGATTAAACTGATAGCTCTTTAAGACCGCCGGCCGCGGACCGAATTACCCCTATGCGAACCATCGTGATCCTGGCGATAGCCCTGCTGGCAGCCGGCGGCATCATTGCCGCGAGCTATCAGCCGGCGACGAACTACTGGCAAATGCGGAGCATGCCCAAGTGGCGGACCGCCGAGGTGTCGGAGGGCGAGATCATCTCGGTGGTCAACTCGACGGGCACGCTCAAGCCGGTGCTGCAAGTCTCGGTCGGCTCGTTCGTCTCGGGGCCGATCGACGCCGAGTACGAGCTGAAGGACGTTGACGGCAAGCCGCTGCTCGACAAGCTGGGCCAGCCGCTGCACCTGGCCGAATTCAACCAGGAGGTCCGCAAAGGGGACCAGATGGCGAAGATCGACGAGCGGATCTACAAGACGGCGGTCGATCGCGATCATGCCAGCCTGCTCACGCGGCAGGCCGACCTGGAGCGGGTCGAGGCCCAGCTGGAGCTCGCCAATCGAGACAAGAATCGGGCCATGGACCTCCAGAAGAAGGACGCCGAGTTCATCTCCAAGGCCGAGATCGACAAGTTCAACTATGGCTGGATGTCGCTCTTGGCCCAGAAGAAGCTGGCCGAGGCGTCGGTCCAGCAGGCCCAGTCGCAGCTCGAGCAGTCGCAGGCCAACCTGGGCTACACCGAGATCAAGGCCCCCGTCGATGGCATCGTGATCAACCGCAAGATCGATCCGGGCCAGACGCTGGCCGCCCAGTTTCAGACGCCGGAACTGTTCGTCGTCGCCCCGAACATGCGGGAGAAGATGCACGTGCACGCCTCCGTCGATGAGGCCGACATTGGGCTGATCCACGGCGCTCAGCAGAAGCAGCTGCCGGTCACCTTCACCGTCGATGGTTATCCCGACGATCTGTTCACGGGCGAGATCGAAGAGATCCGCCTCAGCAGCACGACGACGCAAAATGTCGTGACCTATCCGGTCCTCGTCGCCGCGAAGAACCCGGACCTGAAGCTGCTGCCGGGGATGACCGCCAGCATTTCGTTCGAGGTCGATCGCCGGCACAACGTCGTCAAGGTGCCGAACTCGGCCTTGCGGTTCTTTCCGCTGCCGCGGCACGTGCGCAAGGAGGATCAGCCGCTCCTGGAGGGCAAGGCTCAGCAGCAGCAGGAGGAAGAAGTCGGGCAGCTCGCCGAGGCGACGCTCTCGGCCAGCGAGCGGTCTGAGGCGCGGCGGAATCGCTCGCGGCGGCACGTCTGGGTGCTGGACGGCTTCAAACTGAAGGCCATCGAGGTGCGGACCGGCCTCTCCGACAGCCAATCGACCGAGCTGATCTCCGGCGACCTCAAGCCCGGCATGAAACTGATCATCGGGATCGACACCACGACGACCGGCTGGGGCGGGTAGGCGTCGGACGCCTCAATTTATTCGGCTTTCGCTTGCGCTTCCGGTTTGCGCGGGAACAGATCGACGACGATCTCTTCGGGCGGAATTTCCACGATCTGCCCGTCGCGCCAGATGACTAGCGGCACGCCGAGTTGTTTGTGCAGCAGCCGGGCCTCGCGTCCCGCTTGGCGCACGGCTTCGGTGACGCGGTCTCTGTCGGCCAGAAGTTCCGAGACACTAAGGCGCTTGATGTTTTGGAGCATACTTCGAAATCAGCATATTCCAGATAGCTGGATCATCTACATGTTCCACTATTCTACCTCGTCCGCTCGCAATCGGGACTTCTCCGGAATCCACAGTGTTGTCGTAGAAGTACCAGCTCGACGCGAGCGGCTGATACAGCTCGAAGAAATTGCGCAGACCTCGCTCGTAGCGCCTGCGAATCGTCTCGGGGTCGATTGAGTGCCCTCCCATTTTTACGCGATTCGCCACTCGCTTGATCGCGAATTCAGCCGACGGAACCCAGAAGTAGAACAACTGAAAATCGTAACCTCGGTGAATCAGCTCGGCGATCCAGACCGCGAATGAGCGTGACGCCAAGGTGGCCTCAAACGCAAAGTTGGCACGCTGCGCGGCGAGCTCGCGCAATCGCGCCAGCATGACGCGGCCGGCTTCGATGGCGTGTTGTTCCGGAGCAAATCCCGACAGTCCCTGCGCCAGCACGTCGGCATTCACGAACTCTGTCACCTGGGCCAGGCGTGGCAAAACGACCTTGGAGGCCGTCGTTTTCCCGGCTCCATTGGGACCGGCGAGCAAGATCACGCTGGGGGTCATGCCGTCACGCTATCGCAGCCGACCGCTGCCCGCTACGCCTACGCAGCCGCCGGCAAGGCGCGGAGCTGCGTAGTGAGGTCGCGGATTTGCTGCTCGTAGCCGCGGCGGGCGGCGGACCAGTCCTGCTCGGCCTGCCGGAGGCGCTCTTGCTGCTGGTCCAATTCGGCCTCGCGCCGCACCAGCGCGGCGGCCTGGCCGGCGATGTCGGACTGCCGGGCGGCGGCCCACTCGCGCAGGCCGCTGCGGAGCTGCGTCAGTTCGCGATGCCGCTGGGTGATCCGCTCGCCCAGCTCCAGCAGCTCCTCGCGCCGCGACGCCAGATTGGCTTCTTCCAGCTTGTATTGGTCGGCCAGCTTCATCCGCAGCTGCGCGATCGAGTGCGTCACTTCCACGGACGGCAGGCGACCGGCGATCTGCGACCAGAGCTGCTCGGCCAAGAGCCGCATCTCGAGCGACTGCCGGTGCAGCGCCACGATCTCGCCACGGACCTGCTCGAGCGTGGCCTTCTGCCGCTCGAGCCACTCCTGGCGGTCTTCCAGCCGCTGACGCCGCTCGGCGATTTCCGCGTCGGCCGCCCGGCGGGCTTCGTCCAGCGCTTGCCGCTGCCGCGCCTGCTGCTCGTCCCAGGCGCGGCGCTCGGCCAGGACGGCCGAGCGGTCGGCGTCGAGCTGCTGCGACTGGTC
>DASRJB010000507.1:0-11790 GCA_035649715.1 Pirellulaceae bacterium | reverse complement strand
GCGATCAGGGAACCCCACGATGCCGTCATCTCGGCCCGGCCTCTCGTAATGATCAGGCTTCCGGCGGCTGGGTTGTCAGGCATGCCGTCATACTGCCCACAGAAGTAGCTTCCCGCGACGAGCACGCAACTGCGCAGGTTCGATCTGCCCACGATGGCGTGACGGGCCACAATGGTGCATTCCTGCGGAATCGACATAAGCTCCACGCTGCCGTCGGCCAGGATGATGGACCGTTGCGGCGCGTTAGTGATCTTCAAATTTTTGCCGATGAGCAACATCTCCTCCGGTCGGAATGCATTCCGCGGCGTGGGATCGAAGGGCTTCACGTCGCCCATCCGCACCGGCAGCGTCAAGTCCTTGTTCTCCGTGGCAAAGGCGATCGTCGCGATGAGCTTGTCGAGATACGACTGAATCGCGTCGTCCTTCCACCCCGGCTGTTTCCAGGCGTCGCCCGCCGCGTGGTTTTGTATCCGGTCGAACACCGCTTGGAGCGTGTCCTTTTCAGGTGGCGCGTTCTTCGGCACTTCGGCGAGCACAGGAAAGGAACAGGCTAGCCACGCGCAACTTGCCCAGGCGAATGCGACCGTGAGTGTGCGGAACATAGGGCGTTCCTCCGCCACTAGCTTACTGCTTCAAATACTCCACGCGATACAAGGACTTCTCGGTGCGGATGTAGAGGGCCTGGCCGATGGCGGCGGGCGAGGCGCAGATCGCGCCGTCGAGCTGGCCGGAGCCGAGCCGCTGAAATGTCTTGCCGGGGGCGATGGCCGTCGATTGGCCCTCGCGGCTGAAGAAATAGATACGGCCGTCGGCAAACAGCGGCGACGCGTAGTAGTTGCCGCCTAGCCGCTCGGTCCAATGGACCTGACCGGTGTGGGCGTCGAGGCACGTCGCGATGCCCTTGTCGCCGAGCAGGTAGAGTTCGTCGCCGACCAGGAGCGGCGAGGGCACCTGCGGGGCCTGCCGGGCAAACCGCCAGGCGATCTTCGGCTGCGGGGCGAGATCGATCGCCAGCAGCTCCGACTGCGTGAAGCTGGTGAGCATAAAAAGCATGCCGTGGCCCGCCACCGGCCGTGGAGCGATCGAGAAGCCGAGCTTTTCATAGGGCAGCTTCCACAGCTCGCGGCCGCTGGCTGGGTCGTAGGCATAGAGCCAGTCCGCCGCGGGCGAGAGCAGCTGCGACCGACCGCCGATTTCAACGACCAGCGGCGTGCCGTACGACTTTTTGAGCTGCGGCTCCGCGTTCATCTTGCCGCTGCGGGCGGTTCGCCAGGCGAGCTTGCCCGTTCCCTTGTGGAGGGCCACGATGTACTGCTCGTCGCTGCCATCGCAATGAAAGATGACCACTTCGCCCCACACGACCGGCGAGCTGCCGGGGCCGTTCTCGTGGTTGATGACAAAGTCGCGATTGGTCCAAACCACGCGCTGGGTCGCCGTGTCGAGGCAGGCGGTGCCGTACGCTCCAAAGTGGCAATAGAGCCGGCCGCTTTCGAGCACCGGCGTCGGGCTGGCGAATGAGTTGGTCGTGTGCGTCGGCTGCGGGCGGGGCTCGACGAGCAGCTCGACGTTGTGCACGAGCCGGCCGCTCTGCCGGTTCACGCACAGCGCCCGCAGGCTGAGCCGGCCCGAGACGCTCACCGGCTGGCTGTTGGTCGACCCTTTGATCCGCTCGGCTTTCTCCGCCTCGCTGACCGGCGATTCGATCGCTGCTGTGAGCCAGATCTCGTGGCCGGCCATCACCGGGCTCGACCAGCCGCGGCCGGGGAGCGGGCACTTCCAGACGATATTCTCGTTCTCGTTCCACGATGCAGGTAATCCAACGGCGTCGGCGTGGCCTTGGCCAGCGGGGCCGCGAAACTGCGGCCAGCTGTTGGGATCGGCGGCGAGCAAGAGAGTGCAGAGAAACAGGACCGGCAGCAAGCAGCAAGCACAGGGCATGGCAGGACTCGGCGAGTTCGTTATGCTACGTCAACTCAAGGACGGCACGCTTCTGGAAGCACGTTATGCTGAAGCATAACTTACGCAAGGCCGCGGCGAACGGGAACGGCGTTTATGTGCTTGGCACGGACGAAGCCGGCTATGGCCCGAATTTGGGGCCGCTGTTGATCGGCGCTTCGGCGTGGCGGGTGCCCGCGCGGCAGGTGGCGGATGAACTGTATGAAGTGCTTGCCGAATGCGTGACCGCCGATCCGGCCGACGAAAGCGGCAAGCTGGCCATCGCCGATTCCAAGCGGCTCTATCAGCCGGGCGGCGGCCTGGCGAACCTGGAGCGGGGCGTGCTCGCGGCGATGTGGCTGCTCGAGCGCCGCGTCAGCCGGTGGCGCGAGCTCTGGCCGGTGCTCGATCCCCACTCCTTGACACAGATCGACGGTTTGCCGTGGCACGACGGTTTCGATGAGCCGCTAGCCTGCGAAGCCAGAGAGTTGGCAATGCGGCTGGACGGCGGCTGTCAAAACGCGCGCGTGCAATTGACTGGGTTGCAAGCGACAGCCATCTTTCCCGCACAGTTCAACGCCGCCGTCGGCCGCTGCGACAACAAGGCGGAAGTGCTTTCGCTGGCGACGCTGCGGCTGGCCGAGCGGACGCTCTTTGCGCTGCCGGAGGGGCCGGCGATCGTGCTCTGTGACAAGCACGGCGGCCGCAATCGCTACGCGGCCCTGCTCCAGGAGGTTTTTCCCGACGAGCTAGTGCGCGTCCGCCGCGAGAGCGGCGAGTTAAGCGTCTACGACGTCCGCGCAGCGGGCCGCGCGGTCGAGTTCCGCTTTCAACCCAAGGGGGAGCGGCATCTGCCCACGGCCCTGGCCTCGATGACGGCCAAGTACCTGCGCGAGCTGGCGATGCGGCCGTTCAACCTGTTCTGGCAGCGGCAGGTGCCGGGCCTCGCGCCGACCGCCGGCTATCCGGGCGATTCGCGGCGGTTTTGGAACGAGATCCGCGCGGCCCAACAAAGGCTGCAAATTGCCGACGACGTGCTCTGGCGACAGCGATAGCTATTTCCCGCGGCCGCTGTCGGCCACGAAGACGCACATCGAGCGGTACGAGAGCGTCAGCCGTCGAGAGCGCGGCGGCGGCGGGCCGTCGAGATCGGGATAGACGTCGTATGGCGGCGCGGCGGCCGTATCGAGCAAGAGCCGCCACCGCGTGCCTTTGGCCACCGGCGGCAGGATGAATTCCCGCGGCTGCGTGCTGGCGTTGACCAGGATCAGCACGTCGCGCGAGTGCCCTTCGGGGTCGTGCTCGGGCTCGACCGCTTTGAGCAGGGCGGTCAGCGTCGAGTCGTCGCCGTGCCAATCGACCGCGGTGCCCAGGGCGCTGAACCAGCTCACGTCGGGCAATTCGCCGTCGAACTTCGGCTGACCGGTGAGGTAGTGTTCGCGGCGGACCGTCGGCTGCGAGCGGCGGAAATTAATCAGGGCCGAGGCAAAACGCACCAGCGACTCGTTGCTCTTCACAAGGTCCCAATTGAACCACGAGGTCTCGTTGTCCTGGCAATAGGCGTTATTATTGCCGCGCTGCGTGCGGCGGCATTCGTCGCCGGCAACGATCATCGGCACGCCCTGACTGAGCATCAGCGTGGCCAGGAAGTTCTTGATCTGCCGCAGCCGCAGGTTCTCGATCTCCGGCCGCTTGGTCGCCCCTTCGACGCCGTAGTTGTCGCTGAAGTTGTTGTTGTCGCCGTCGCGGTTGCCTTCGCCGTTGGGCTCGTTGTGCTTCTCCTTGTAGCAGACGAGATCGTTCAGCGTGAAGCCGTCGTGCGAGGTTATCAGGTTGATCGAGCAGTATGGCGGGCGGCCGGCGTGCTCATAAAGGTCGCTGGAGCCGGCCAGCCGGGTCACGAACGCGCCAAGCTGGGCCTTGTCGCCGCGCCAGAACCGCCGCACATCGTCGCGGTAGCGGCCGTTCCACTCGGCCCACCGCAGGTCGCCGAAGCTGCCGACCTGGTAGGCGCCGGCGGCATCCCAGGCTTCGGCGATGATCTTGGTATCGGCCAGCATCGGGTCTTCGGCGATCGCCTCGATCAAGGGCGGGTTGGGCACCAGGTTGCCCTGCCGGTCGCGACTGAGGATCGACGCCAGATCGAAGCGGAAGCCATCGACGTGATAGTTGTGCACCCAATGCCGCAGGCAATGGAAGATCATCTCGCGGACGACGGGGTGGTTGCCGTTCACGGTGTTGCCGCAGCCGCTGAAATTCATGTAGTAGCTGCCGCCGTTGCCGAGCATGTAATAGACGCGATTCTCCAGTCCCTTGAACGAGAGAACGGGACCGAGCTCGTTGCCCTCGCAGGTGTGATTGAAGACGACGTCGAGGATCACCTCGATGCCGGCCGCGTGCAGGGCCTTGACCATTTGCTTGAACTCGGCGACCTGCGAGCCGGGCCGGCTGCCGACCTGGTAGCCGCGGTGCGGGGCGAAGAACGCCATCGGGTCGTAGCCCCAGTAGTTCGGCCGCTCCAGCGGCTGGCCATAGATGCCGTTGGTGGGAAACTCGTGCACCGGCATCAGCTCTACCGCCGTCACACCCAGCGACTGGAGATAGGGAATCTTCTCGATCAGCCCCAGGTAGGTTCCCGGCTGCTTGACCTTGCTGGTTTTGTCGCGCGTGAAACCGCGGACGTGTGCTTCGTAGATTACCGACTCGCTGACGCTGCGGCGGAGGTGCCGGTCGCCTTCCCAATCGAAATAGTCGTCCACGACGACGCACTTCGGCGGGCGGACGATGCCGTCGGGCGACGGCTGGAACTCGCCGGCCAGGGCCTTGGCATACGGATCGATCAGCCGGGCCGTCGAATCGAACCACTGGCCGCGCTCGGGATCGTGCGGACCGTCGGCCTGAAAGTGATAGAGTTGCCCGGCGCCGGCCCCCGGCACGAAGATGCTCCAGATGTCGCCCCAGCGGTCGTTGTTGGGGTCAAACTCGATAATCTCTTCCGGCTCCGCATCGTCCACGCCTTCATAAAGCAGCAGCCGCATCGCCTTCGCACTGCGGCTGAAGACGACGAACTGGACGCCATTCTCGTGGAGAATAGCGCCGTACGGCAGCATGTGGGTGAACTGGAGGGTCGGGTGGACGTGACGCATGAGCATGGGCGGGCCTCGACAGCGCGGCAGACCAGTTCGACCTTCCCAACTCCGCTGCGGCAAGCAGCGCCGAACGCGGAGCTTTGAACTGGCTAAAAACCGTAACACCCGGCAGCGGTCGAGGCGGGCGGGCAGCGCAATATAGCTCAGAAAAACGCGCCCCCGACGCCTGTCGCACAGGTCACCGAGAGTTTATGCGATGGACGCTTGCCGCCGCCGTGCGAAGCGGCGCTGGCGGCGCAAAGCGTAGCGCGGAGAGTGTAGGGCGCGGGTTGACGCTGACGGTAGTAGTGAGGTTTTCGCGCACAGAGACCCTCGTGCCCAAGCTCCGCTTGGGCACGCACGTCTGGCGAAGCTCAGCTTCGCGGCCGGGGGAAGCGGAGCTTGGGAACCAGTTGACGGGCAGGCGAGACGCCCGCCCCACGTTACGCCGCGGCGAGCTTCAGGCCGCGGGTGCGTTCGCGGACGCCGTCGAGGAATTCCTCGAAGATCCGGACGTCGAGCGCGGTGGCCGACTCGGCTTCGGGGTGGAACTGCGTCCCGATGGCCCACCAGTCCTCCTGCGTGCTCTCGATGGCTTCGATCACGCCGTCGGGGCAGCGGGCCGAGACCTGGAAGCCGGGGGCGACGTCGTCGATCGCCTGGTGGTGCATGCTGTTGACGCGGATCTCGCCGTCGCCGAAGACCCGCTCCATCAGCGTGCCGAAAACGACCTCCAGAGCATGGCGATGCTCCGGGTCATGCGGGTCCTTGTGCGGAATCGCGGACGGCAATTCCTCGGGCAGGTGCAGGTACAGCGTGCCTCCCTGCGAGACGTTGAGCAGCTGCATGCCCGCACCGATGCCGAATACGCTCAAGCGGCGCTGCGCGATTTGCTTCATGAGCAGGCGGTCAAATTCCTCGCGGCGGGGATCCATCGCGCGTACGCTGCTATGCAGCTGATAGCCATCGCGGCGCGGATCGAGATCGGCCCCGCCGACGAGGACGAACGCCTGCAGCAGATCGAGCACTCGGCCGAGGTCGGCCGCGTCCGACATGGGCGGAACGATCACGGGAACTCCACCGGCGGCCTGGATCGCGTTGTAATAGCCGGCGGCAAGGAAGCTCAAAGCCGGGCCCTCCTTGCGCGAGGGGCGATAATCGGCGTTCAATCCAATGAGTGGCTTCCGAGGCATCGCAAATTCCTTTCCTGTGGAGGAACAACCCGAAATCCCTGGCGGGAACGAGCCCGGCGACCATGCCGAGCACAGCCCAAGTTGGAAGGCGTTGCGTGAAGGCGCAGAACGGGGCCACGCCGCAGCCAAGGCTGCGGCTCGCGGCTCGGCTGGGTTATTCCGCGGCCGGTGGAGGAGAGGGGCCGCGGTCATCCCTGACGAGGCCTCGCTGGGCCCGAATCCTGACTCCTTCAGCGCGACGTTCATCCCGAACCTGCGCTGAAGCGATCTCCCTATCCTAAGCGAATCCTCTGATCGTCCGCCGCGAACAATGCGGCGGCTGCAGGGGCCAAAAGATAAACATGATCAACATTGGTGCAAGCCTCGAACCATATTTTGTGTTTTGGTGAAGTGATAGCACCACATCCTGTGCATGCAGCCGCCTGCTAGCTGCTGTGCGCCGAGGCGCAGTGCAGATTCCTCTTGCCGCCAGGCCCTGGTTCTGCGACAAGCCCGCGGACAATCTCTGCCCGAGTTCGAGGCTAAGCATGAACACGAATGTGAGTCTGGCGCTGGCCCTCTGCACGATGTGCCTGGTCCTGCCGGCCGCGGCGCACGGCGAGGAGGGCGGCGGCTGGAAAATGCCGAATCTGAATCCCTTTTCGCGTAAGGGAGCGCCGCCGACTTCAGCGCGAATCAGCGATCAGGATGAGGGCTGGAAGATGCCCAAGCTGTTGCCTACAAGCAACAGCAGCAGGACGGCGGCCAAGCCCAAGGGACAAAGCGCCTGGCAGAGAATGACTACCGGCACCAAGACCTTCATGGCCAAAACGGCCGACGCGCTCAATCCTTTCGACGACGCCCAGGACCAGGAACCTGTGCGCATCACAGGCTCGAAAAACACCGTCCGCCGCGCCTCGGCCAAGAAAGAGCAAAAACCCAGCCCCTGGCTGCCTTCGCTATGGGGACATGGTGACGAAGAGCGTGGCCCCAAGACGGTCAATGAGTTTCTGAATCAGGAACGGCTCAAGCCGTAAGCCTGGCTGCGCGTTGCTCATCTCGTTGCCGCTGAAATAGAATGGCCGGCGTGCCATTGTGTTTCACCGCGGCTGCAGCTGAGCTTTCGATGCGAAGTCAACGTCTTCTCCTGGGCGCGTTCTGCGTCGCCGTCGCCGCCGTCCAGCAGCACGTGGCCGCGCAGCAAGCCGGTGAGCAGCCGCAATTCGACCCGGCGCACGCGGCCAAGATGCAAGAGGGCCTGAGCCTGTTCAAGGCGCAGGTGCGGCCGGTCCTGATCGAGAAGTGCGTCGATTGCCACGGCGGCGATGAAGTCGAGTCGGGATTCGATCTGGCGACGCGCAAGGGGCTGTTGCGCGGTGGCGCGCATGGGCCGGCTGTGGTGGCCGGCAAGTCGGGCGACAGCAACGTCGTCCGGTTCATCAGCCACAAAGAAAAACCCTTCATGCCCGACGGCGGCGACAAGCTGCCGGCGGAGCAGATCGCCGCCATCGCCCAATGGATCGACCTCGGAGCGCCCTACGACAAACCGCTCGTCGCCAATCCGCGCGATCCGGATGCCTGGACGAACACCGTCGTCGATCCAAGGGCCCGCGAATTCTGGTCGCTGAAGCCCCTGGCGAAGCCGCAGCCGCCGGTCGTGAAGAACGAAGCCTGGGTCCGCAATCCGATCGACCGCTTTGTGCTGGCGAAGCTGGAGGAAAAGGGCCTCACGCCAAACAGGCCGGCCGAGGCGCGCGTGCTTATTCGCCGCGCCCACTTTGACCTGATCGGCCTGCCCGTCCCTCCGTCGCTCTTTCCCTCCATCGCTCCGTCTGGCCATGACGGAGAGAAGGAGAGACGGAGAGACGGAGAGACAGAATATGCGGCGCTGCTCGACCAGCTCCTGGACAGCCCGCACTATGGCGAGCGCTGGGGCCGCCATTGGCTCGATACGGCCCGCTTTGCCGAGAGCCACGGCTTCGAGCAGGACTACGACCGGCCGTACGCCTATCACTTTCGCGACTTCGTGATCGAGGCTTTGAACCGGGACATGCCCTACGACCAGTTCGTACGCTGGCAATTGGCAGGCGACGAACTCGCGCCGGAAGACCCGCTGGCCTTGAAGGCGACGGGCTTTCTGGGGGCCGGCGTTTTTCCGACGCAGATCACGGCCAATGAAGTCGAACGAACGCGGTACGACGCACTCGACGACATGGCAGCCACGACCGGCAGCGCGATGCTGGCCTTCTCCGTCGGCTGCGCCCGCTGCCACGACCACAAGTTCGACCCGATCCCGCAGGCCGACTATTACCGCTTGCTGGCGACGTTTACGACGACCGTTCGCAGCAACATCGACGTCAATCTCGACCCCGAGCCCTACAAGCGGGCCAAGGCGGCGTACGACCGGGAACATCAGCCGCTGGTCGAAGCCGTAGCCAGGTTTGAACGGGAGCAGTTGCCGGCGCGGCTGGCCGAGTGGGAAAAGTCGGCCGCGGCTGGCGAGGTGCGGCAGCCGGCGTGGATCGTCCTCGACCTGGAAAGCGCCAAGTCGTTCGCTGGGGCTACGCTGACGAAGCAGGACGACGGCTCGCTCTTGGCTGGCGGTACGAATCCCGACCAGGACACATTCACGTTCAGTGCCAAGACGAGCGGGCGAAACATCCGCGCGATCCGGCTGGAAGCCCTGGCCGATCCCTCGCTGGTCAAGAGCGGCCCGGGCCGGGCCAAGAACGGTAACTTCGCGCTCTCCGACTTTAAGGTGCGAGCCAAGACAACCGGTGCGGAAAACGCGGCGAGCATCAAGCTGCAGAATCCGCGGGCGACCTTCGAGCAGAAGAACATGCCCATCGCCGCGGCGATCGACGAGAACGAAACCAGCTCCTGGGCCGTCGATCCGCAGTTCGGCAAGGACCACGCGGCCGTGTTCGAGCTGGCGGAACCGCTGGCCAACGACGCCGGCGTCACGCTCAGCTTCCAGCTCGACTTCAAGAACAACAAGCAGCATGCGATCGGCCGGGTGCGAATCGCTGTGAGCGCCGATTTGCCCGCAGAGGTTGTGGCAGGCGGCGGCGTCCCCGAATCGGTCGCTCTGGCGCTGCAAACACCGGCCGAGAAGCGGATCGGCGATCAGGTGGGCAAATTGCTCGCCTGGTACCGCCACCGGGACGCCGAGTGGCAGAAGCTCGACGCGATTCGCGCCGAGCACGCGAAGCAAGAGCCGCAGCCCAAGCTCGTGAAGATGATGGTCTGCAGCGAAGGCGTGACGCCGATCCGGCACCACACGCAAGGCGCTGACTTTTTTACCGAAACTTTCTTCCTCAAGCGCGGCGACTGCGATCAGAAGATGGGCCAGGCCCAGCAGAGCTTTTTGCAAGTGCTGATGACAGCGCCGCAGCGCGAGAAGCGCTGGCAGGTCGCGCCGCCCGAAGGATCCAAGCTGAGCTACCGCCGCACGGCGCTGGCCAACTGGATCACCGACACCGAGCACGGCGCGGGGCACCTCTTGGCCCGCGTGATCGTCAACCGCCTCTGGCAGCACCATTTCGGCCGCGGCATCGTGGCCACGCCCAACGATTTCGGCAAACAGGGTTCGCCCCCCACGCACCCGGAACTGCTCGACTGGCTCGCCCAGGAGCTGATCCGCGGCGGCTGGCGGCTGAAGCCCCTGCACAAGCTGATCATGACGTCGGCGACGTACCGGCAGGATTCAGGGTTCAGGGTTCAGGGTTCAGAAGCCCTCCCCCTGAACCCTGAACCGCGAAATCTGAACCCTTCCGCGGTCGATCCGGACAACGCGCTTCTCTGGCGGCAGAACCTGCGGCGGCTGGAAGCCGAGGTGATTCGCGACAGCATGCTCACCGTCAGCGGCACGCTCGACCGCAGGCTGTTCGGCCCCGGCACGCTCGACGAAGGGCACACGCGGCGGAGCATCTATTTTCTGGTCAAGCGGAGCAAGCTCGTGCCGATGATGCAGCTCTTCGATCAGCCCGAGCCACTGGTCAGCGTCGGCGGCCGGCCGAGCACGACGATCGCCCCGCAAGCCCTGGCCTTCCTCAACAGCCCGCACGTCCGCACCTACGCCCACAATTTTGCGAAGCAGCTCTTGCCCGCCTATGAAAAATCCCCTGCCGACTGCGTGCGGCAAGGCTACCTCACCGCCATCGGCCGAGCGCCCGACGACGAAGAACTCGCCACCACCGCTATGTTCCTGGCGGCCCAGGAGAAATCTTACGCCGCCGCGAGCAAGCCCGACGCCCGCCAGCTCGCCCTGGCCGACTTCTGCCAGGTGCTGTTCGGTTTGAACGAGTTTGTGTATGTGGAATAGCCACTGCGGCTAGCTGCGAGGAGTCCGGCGATGATCATCTACGGCTGGCGAACGCTCGAGTCGGAAGTCGGCCAGGGCGGGTTTCGCTGTCCGTCATGCAAAACGCAGCAAGCGTATCGGCAGTTCAGCCACCGAACCTGGTTCACGCTTTACTTCCTGCCGGTGTTTCCGCTAGGGACCGAAAACAGCTACGTCCAATGCCAATGTTGCTATTCACAATTCGGCAAACACGCGCTGCGCAGCTTGCCGGCGGCCGCTGAATCACCGATTCAAGCTGTGTTGGTAGAGGAACCGGCCCACTCGAAACAACCGCGGATCGTGCAGGCCCCGCATGCCAGGCCGGCTGCTCCACTGTCGGCGGGCGTCCAGATTCCGATTGCTCAGCCGCTGGGAAACGTCATCCCGGACGCGCCGCGAACATCGTCATTGGCCCTGGCCAGTCTGATCCTCGGGCTGATCTCGCCCGTGCTGCTGTGTGCCTTTGGATTGTCCCTGCTTTCATCGCTGGCGGCGATCGTCACCGGGCATCTGGCGCTTTACCACCTGAAGCGCGAGTTTCCTCGGCTGTTGGGTCAAACGCAGGCCATCACGGGTTTGGTCCTGGGCTATGTGCTGCTCGTGGCGTCGATCGGATTCTGGTCGCTCCTGCTGGGGCCAATCTTCCGGGACGACAACCGGCCGCTAGCACAGGCGCCCGACACAAACCGCGAGCGCCTGCTCGATGCGGAAATGAAAGTGACGGGCGCCAGCGGCGACGACGGTGCGGCAACCGGCAATACGGCGGCGGCCGAGGCGCTCGCCAGGACCTATTCCGAGATGCTGGCCAAGATGCGAAACGCCGAGTTCACGCCCGATCGCGAGCGAAAGGTAACGCTGAGCGGCGGAAAGTTCGTCGTGCATTGCGAACTGCACCCGGGGCGGTGCGCGCTGCTGGTCCACGTGCCGTCGTACCGCGATTTTGACTCGGACGCCAAGGAGGAGTTGGCCAGACGGTCTTGGGAGCTGGCGCAGGAACTTGTCACGCCTGAACTGCAACCGGGAGATTTGCTCGCCGTCGGCCTGCGCGGAAGCCTGCTGTACGGATCGGTCATGGTGGGCAAGGTGGGCGGAGCACCACAGGATGGATTCACCGGCAGCGAGCGCGACGACCTGATCGCTTTCTTTCCCGCGCCAGCTGCGCCGGCAGCGGAAGCGCCGGCGAAGGTTGCCGAGGAACCGCCTCCTGCCGCCG
>DASRJB010000506.1:0-10895 GCA_035649715.1 Pirellulaceae bacterium | reverse complement strand
GTGGACTACAAAGACACGGAGCTGCTCAAGAAGCTCGTCAATCGCCACGGCAAGATCGTTAGCCGCCGCAAGAGCGGCTGCACCGCGGTGAGCCAGCACGCCGTCGCGCTGGCGATCAAGCGTGCCCGGCACATGGCGCTGCTGCCGTACGTGGGCGAGTGAGGCCGGCGGAATGGCCACGGTCTTCGTCACCACCCGCCGCGTCGAATTCAGCGACACCGACGCGGCAGGCATCGTGCATTTCGTGGCCTTCTTCCGGATGATGGAGCAGGCCGAGCACGATCTGCTGCGAAGCGTGGGCCTGAGCGTGGTTGCGGCTGGCGAAGCGGGCACGATCAGCTGGCCGCGAGTCTCCGCCCGGTGCGATTTCGAATCCGCCGCGCGGTTCGAGGAAATCTTGGAGATCGAAGTTCGCATCGCCCGGCTAGGCAACAAGAGCGTGACCTACGCTCACCGGATCAGCCGCCAGGGGCAACTGGTGGCCGCGGGCGAGATAACGTCGGTCTGCTGCCGACTTCGCGAGGGGCAGCCGCCGGAGCCGATTCCGATTCCCGCGTGGTTCGCGGACAAACTGCGGCCGTTCGCGGAGAACTCGTCCGCATCGGGCGAGTAGCTACAGCAGCTCGCGCACCGGCCTGCGGTCGTCGAGGATGTGCATGGGTCGGCCATCGCGGCCGGGAATCGTCGCGGCCGAGTCGATGCCGAGGTGGCGATACAAGTTGGCGAGGATGTTGGCGGGCGTGTAGGGCTGGCCCTTCGACTGACCGGCGTGGGAGTCGGTCTCGCCGATGGCCTGGCCGACGTGGAAGCCGCCGCCGGCGAGCACCGCAGCGCCCGCTTCCGGCCAGTGGTCGCGGCCGGCGATTCGCGAGATCCGCGGCGCGCGGCCGAACTCGCCCCACAACACGACAGCGACGTCCTCTTGGAGGCCGCGGTCGTAGAGATCGCTGACCAGCGCGTGGAAACCCTGATCGAGCAGCGGCAACTGCTCGCGCATATCGCGGAAGTTGTGCTCGTGCGTGTCCCAATCGCCCACCTTCACCGTGACCACCGAAACGCCCGCCTCGACCAGTCGGCGGGCCAGCAGGAAGCTCTCGGAGTACTTGCCGTACCGCTCGCGCGCTGCCGCCGGCTCGCGATTGAGATCGAAGGCCTCGCGGGCCTTTTCCGACGTGACCATCTCGATCGCTTGCCGCGTGAAGGCGTCCAGGCCGTCGAACGTGCCGCTGCGATCGACGTCGCGGCGGAGCGTATCCAGGCGGCCGAGCAACTCGCGGCGGTCCTGCATCCGGCCGATCGCCACATCCCGCTTCTGCCGCAGGTTCTCCAGGCCAGCGCCCTGCGGAATGAACGGCTGATGGGCCACGCCGGTATAGGTCGATTCGCCGTACGAATAGTCGAACGTGCTGACGTAGGGCGGCACCTCCGCCGGTTGCTGATGAAGATAACTGGCGACCGCGCCGAGCGACGGCCGGATGCCGCGGTCCGCGAAGCCCGTGAGAATGTAGTGCGGCGTGTGATCGCCCAAGTCGTTCGACTTGATCCCGCGGACGATCGCCAGGCGGTCCATCATCGCCGCCTGCCGCGGCAGGTGCTCGCAAATCTCGATTCCCGGCACGCTGGTCGGGATCGGCGAGAACTCGCCGCGGACTTCAGCCGGCGCGGCCGGCTTCATGTCCCAGCTATCGATGTGCGACGCGCCGCCGCGGAGCCAGATCCAGATGACCGACTTGCCTTTGACGGGGCCGGTTTTCGATTCCGCCGCCCCAGCCTGCTGGAGTTTCAGCACTTCCGCCAGCGTCAGTCCGCCCAATCCCAGCGCGCCCGCCCTAAGCAAATCGCGCCGCGACATCCCCCGCCGGCACTCGCGCTTCTGGCCCCATAGCGACAACATGTGCAAGCCTCCTACCATCCAAGGTCAGCGGGCGTCAGATCTGCTGATGCGCTAGCTCGGGCAATTATGCGCTTTGGGCAGTCAGCGGGCGACTCCTATTTCGGCAATACGATGACCTCTAGGGTAGCATGATTTCCACGTAATCAGACGGCTTCAAGGCGTCGATCGCGATGGCGATGAGCCCGGCATGAGCTCGCAAGCGTCGCCAACTGGCAAAAGGAAGGACGAGGATTGCGAGCTGACGTCCCGACAGATTCTGCTGAAAGCGGAGATTCTTGTCCGTTGTCACGAAGACTTCGAATCCAGCCTGCTCCGCGGCCAGAAGTAGCGCCCCGTTGTCAAGCTGTTCCCAGCCCAGTTCGAAACTCGTCGAAACTGAATGCGCGGCCAGATGGTGGCGAAGCGGAGCGGGTGTACCTTGATCAAAGAGAATTCGCACGCGTGCTTTGCTCACGCTTCCACGAGGCTGCGGCTGGCAAACTCCAAGACCGCCAGCACTTGCTCGCGGCGCACGCCGGGGAACCATTCCACGAATTCATCCACGGTCGCGCCATCTTCCAGGTTTTCGAAGAGCGCTGTAACCGGCACGCGCGTACCCTTGAACACCCATGCGCCGCTGACACGCTGGGCCGACCGCTCGACTTCCGGGCATTGACTCCACTCAAGCATCGCCGCTTCTCCGCGCTCTCATATCACTCCACTTTATGCTACGCTGATAACCGTTCGTGGTCCACGTCATCTGCCTGTTGGTTTTAATGGGATCGTTGATGAGTTGCAGTGAATTCACCGCCCGCACGGTTCATGCGACAGAGGAGCAGCTTGCATTCGGACTGAATCAGATTACCGCTGCGCCGAAGATTGACGGCACGCTGGAACTCATCGTAGCCCGGCCGCAGTCGGGGCAGCGCGTCGTGCTGGAACGCGGAGCGCTCACACCAGAAGGCGGCTTGAGCGGCGACCGCTGGCAGGCCGATAGCTGGCGCAAGTTTCCCGATGGTACTCCCGACCCGGCGGTGCAAATCACGCTGATGAACGCCCGCTGCATCGCGCTGGTCGCCGGTGACCGCGAATTCTGGCCGCTGGCCGGCGACAACCTGTTTGTGGACCTCGATCTCAGCCGCGAGAACCTGCCGCTGGGCACGCGGCTGCTGATCGCCGGGGCGATCCTCGAGATCGCCAAGCCGCCGCACAACGGCTGCTGGAAATTCGAGGGCCGCTTCGGCAAGGCGGCACTGGCATTCGTCAACTCGCCCGAGGGCAAAAAGCTGCGGCTGCGCGGCGTGCATGCCCGGGTGGTGCAAGGCGGCTCGATTGCCGTCGGCGAACGGATCGGCGTCCAGCGGCCGGCATGAAAGCGCCGGGCGCCCGCGCTACTTTCTCCGCGCGCCCATGCGGGCGTGCTCGCCAGCTCCGGTGAAGTTGCCCAGCCGCCGCCGCACGTCCTGCTCGCCGCCGGGAATTGTCTTTCCCGGCTGCTGCGGGCGGGCGACCGTGCGGGAGCGCCGTTTCACCGTCGATTTGGCCGCGACGGAACTTGCGGCCACCTTGGATTTCTTCATCGTCATGGCTCGTGGCTCCTGTTAGGCTTCCCGGCCGCCGGACCAGGCGGGCGGGTCGCTAGCCGGAAACGATTCCTCCGATGCCTCGCGCACGAGCGCATCCGCCTTCTGTTTGCTCACGCCGGTTTTCTTCCGCCCAGCCGGCGGCGCTTTGCCGCTGGTGTCGTTCCGATCCTTCAGGCCGTGTGCGCCGGCCTGCGAGGCACAATGAACGCAGCAATAGATCGACCCGTTCTGCTCGACTCCGTGGCCGACAATGTGGCAGCCGCAGTGTCCGCAGGTCGGTGCGAGCGCGTGAATGGCACATTCGAAAGAATCAAAGGTGTGCCGCTGGCCAGCCATCTCGACGGCGAATGCCTTGTCGTAGTCATTGCCGCAAACTTCGCATTTCATGGCACGATCCTCCCGCCAGAAAGCGTGCAAACGGAGTGCCGGCTAGCTTCCTTACGGCTTTTTCTCTTCCTCGCCGGTGAAGGTCCAAATCTGAAATCCGGCATGGCCGGCGGCGAGGATCCGCGGCGAGGCGGCGTCGAAGACGAAGTGGTGAATGTGGCTCTTGGGCTTGGCCTTGTGCAGCGGGGCCTCGGACCGGAGATTCCAGAAGCCGAGAAACGGGCCGGCGTCGCCGCCGCCGCCGCCGATCATCAAGCTCAGCTCGGGCAAATACTCCAGGTGGTCCAGGATCGCATGGTGCTTGTCCTGGCCGCGATGGAGCATCTTCGCATTTTGCCAGTCCCAGATTTCGAACCGTGCCGGCCCCACGAACCCATCGACGTTGCTGACCGGCCCCAGGCCGCCGATTGCCAGCCGGCCGTCCGGCAGAAAGAGCAGTGCCCGAATGCCGCCGATCGAGCGGGAGCGCTTCTGCGGATCGAAGGTGTAGAATTCCGGCGCTTTGAGGCGCGCCGCGAGCCGGCCGGAGTCGAGTTCCCAGATGCAGACTTCGCCGATCCGATCGCCGCTGGCCAGGAGCTTGCCGTCCGCGCTGGCGGCCAGAGCATAGATGGCCGTGGCAAATCCCTCGGGCGTCTGTTTGGCGTGGCCATCGAACGTTTTGACAGGCTCGCCCGATCCGGCATCCCAAAGTTTGACCAGCAGGTCGTCGCCGACGGTCGCGATTTGCCCGCGGGCTGGAATAAGCGCCAGATCGCGGACCCAGCCGTCGTGAGCCTCGCTGGAGCGCAGCTTCTCGCCCGATTCGGCCCGCGTCCAGACGAGTTGCCGGTCGTAGCCGGTCGAAACGACCGTGCCATCCAGCCAGCCGAGCGCCGAAACATAGTTGTCGTGATGCCGCCACCGCTTCTCGGCTGCCGGTTTTTCGGCGCGGGTCGCCAGGCGATAGACGGCTCCGTCGGTCCCCGCGCCGTAGTAGTTGCCGCTCGCCGCGTCGTAGCAGGAGGCAAACAAGATGCCCGGCGTTTCGGCCTTGTGCTGGAGCGTTGCTCGCTGGGGGTCGAAGGCAGTCATGCCAGAATCGCCTTGATCGGCTTGGCGTCTTCTTTGGCCAGCGGCACCGGGCGCGGTCCGACCTGGTAGTGCCTGGCCGGGTCGATGCCGACCGCCCGAAAGATCGTCGCCGCGACGTCGCCCGCCGTCGCCTCGCCCTCGACCACTTTGACGCCGTCTTCGTCCGTCTGACCGTACACGGTGCCGCCGCGGATCCCGCAGCCCGCGAAAGCGCACGACCAGGCGTCGGCATAATGGTCGCGGCCGACGTCCTCGTTGATCTTGGGCGTGCGGCCGAATTCACTGAGCACGATCACCAGCGTGGAATCCAAAAGGCCCCGCTCGTGCAGGTCGTCGAGCAGCACGCTCAGCACCCGGTCGAAGTCGGGCACCAGCTCGCGGTGACTCTCGAAGTTGTCGTGGTGGCTGTCCCAGAAGCCGCGGGCCACCTTGACCATCGGCACGCCGGCTTCCAAGAGCCGCCGGGCCAACAGGCAATGCTGGCCGAACGGCGTGCGGCCGTAGCGGTCCTTGGCGGCCGCCGGCTCGCGCGCCAGATCGAACAGCTCGTCGGAGCGCATCAGGCCGCGGACGCGGGCGTAGGCCTCGTTGTAGCCCTGTACCAGCTCGCCGCCGGCCCGCTGCTCAGCAAAGCGGCTGCTGAGCGAAGCTCGCAGCTCCTCGCGGCCGGCGTGCTGCTCGGGGGTCAGGCCCGCCGGCAGGTCGATATTCCGCGGCTGGAGCGATTCTTCCAAGAGCAACGGACTGTGCCGCCGACTGAGGAAGCCCGTAGCGGGCCGCCGTCGGCCCTCGGTCGTGGCAAACAGCGAGACATAATCGGGCAACAGGCTGCCTTCGAGCGCCAGCTCCTTGGCCAGGACGACACCCAGCTCCGGATGCTCCAGGGCCGGCTCTTTGGGCCAGCCGGTGCTCATCAGGTCGGCCGCCTGGCCATGTTCTGAGATTTGCGTGTTGAGCGAGCGGACGACGGCCAGCTGGTTCATGCGCGCGGCGAGGTGCGGCATCAGCTCGCAGACGCGGTAGCCGCTCACGGCTGTGGGAATCGTGCGAAAGGGGCCGCCCGTTTCGCGTCCCGGCTTGGGATCCCACATTTCGAACTGGCTGGCACCGCCGGCGAGCCAAATGAAGAGGGCCCGCTTTTGCTGGCGGCGTAGATCGCTCGCGGCCGGAACCTCGCCGGCCAGCGAAACGCCGCCGAGCGTCAGCGTCGCGGCCGCGCCGCCAAATAGCCCTCCCAAAAACGTACGGCGATGCAGGGCGTGCTCGGCCGGCTGACAAGTTGAATGTCTGCGCATCTGTCGCCCTTGATTGTCTCTAGTGCTGGAAGCGAAACTCAGCCGCCGTCACCAACGCCCACACCAATTGCTCGCAGATGCGGTGCTTGTCCGCCGGCTGGCTGGATTGCTCTTGCTGTTTCAGCCAGTTTGTCAACCGCTCGACCTCGTCCGCCGCGGGCGGCCGGCAGTAAACCTGGCCAATCGCACTCTCGGCGATTTGCCGCGCGTCGGCAGTTTCCGCCAGCCGCGCGGCCAGCGTCCCCGGCTCCCTGCCCAGCAGCGCTTGCACCGCGGAATTGTTCGACAGGTATAACGCCTCCGCCACGCTCGATTGCCCGTCCTGGGCCGGATCGAGCTGCGCCAGGAGCGGCGCGGCAAGTTCTTCGGCGGCGAGATACTGTGCGGCGCGATGCACACCCTTTGCGCCGAGCAGCCGTTCGGCCCGCGCCTGCCGAGCTTCCGCGGCGGCAAAATCGGTCCGGCCGCTCGCCACCAGCAGCGACAGGGCATATTGCCGCGGCGAGAGCAGCCGCAATCGCATGGCCGCGAAATGCCGCTCGTCCGGCAGCGGCGAGCCCGAATCCCAGCGGCTGTTCAGTCGGTACGCCTTCGTCGAAACGATCGCCGCGACCAGGCGCTGCACGTCGTAGTCCGCCGCGAACTCACCGGCGAGCCATTCGAGCAGGCCCGGCACCGAGCTTGGGTTGCCCGAGTGCATTTGATCCACGGGGTGCACCAGGCCGCGGCCGAAAAACTGCTGCCACAGACGGTTGACCAGCGAGCGGCTGAGCAGCGTCTGCTCGGCGAGGGCCACGGCAACCAGCTGCTCGCGGCGGCTGAATTTGCTCTGTTTGGCTTCTTCCGGCGGCGGCTCGTCGATGACGCGGCCGGTGAGGAACATCAGCGCGGCCGTCTTCTGCGTGCCGCCAGCGCCCTTGAAGGTCACGTCGCCTTCGAACTTCTCGCCGAGGTTCCCTTTGCCGCCGGTCGTGCGATTGAAAAACGACGCCATGCCGTAGTAATGGTCCTGCTTCCAGTCATCGACCAGCGGGTGGTCGTGGCAGCGGGCGCAGGAGACATCGACGCCGAAAAAGACGCGGGTCGTATCGGTCGTCAACCGGTCGAGATCCTTGGCTCGCACTTCCAGGAAACGGGCCGCCGGCTTGGATTCGTCAGTCTTCCACGGGCCGATAAGCAGCTCGCGAAAAACGGCGTCCCACCGCTTGCGCTCGCGAAGGCTGCGGCGGAGATAGTCGATGAAGTCCGGGCTGCCGGCCGCCGTGCCTTGCACGATTTCATCCAGCACGGCGCCCCAGTAGAGCGGAAACTCCGGCCCGTCCAAAATCTGCCGCAGCGCCTGCCGATAACGTTCGTCTGCCGGCGTCTTGTCGGCCAGCCAGGCCTCCCATTCGACGCGTGTCGGAATTCGCCCGGTCAGGTCGAGCATCAGCCGGCGATAGATCGTGGCGTCGTCGGCTGGAGCTGCCGGCGCGATTCCCTGGGCCTGCCAATGCGCTTCCAGCCGCCGGTCGATTTCCGCGGCGAGCGATTCAGGCCTGGCGACTGCCGGCGGATCGTCGGCGCTTGCCCAGGACGGGCTGCCGCACCACCACAGGGCGGCGGCGATCGTACCGGTCCAGAAGTAATGAATGCCGCCAGCCACACGTTGTCTCCGCATCGAACTGGACCGTCCGTTACTGATAACACAGGCCCCCACCAATATCAACGCAGCTTGATAGGTGTGAATCGGCAGCCCGCGGGGTACAATCAGGTCGCGACGGGACGTGCGATGTTCTCTTTCCAGCACAACCACAGGCGGGCAGTCTTCACCGCTTGGAATCTGCTCTGCGCTGCGCTGGCCTTTGCGAGCGCGGCCGCCGCGGAGCCCCAATTGCCACAGCCGGCGGCTCTTGCGCTGACGAAGTACTGCACGGACTGCCACGGCAAGGAGGCGGCCGAAGCGCGGGTCAGCCTGGCCCGCATGCTGGCCGACGACGACTTCGGCCGGGCTTTCAAGGATTGGGAAAAGGCGATCCGCATGTTGCGGCAAGGAAAGATGCCGCCCAAGGACGCGCCGCAGCCAATCGCAACCGAGCGGGCCAGCATCGCGGCGGCGATCGAGCGGACGCTGGACGCGTACATCGCCAAGCACGCCGGCGATCCGGGCCCGGTGGTGCTGCGGCGGCTGACGGCGGCCGAGTACGGCTACACGATTGCCGACTTGACGGGCTTGGACTTGAGGTTGGAGCGGAACTTCGTCGGCGATGCTGCCGGCGGCGAAGGATTTACCAACGTCGGCGGTGCACAGTTCGTGCAGGATTCGTCGCTGGAGCGATACCTGGAGGCAGCCAAGGCGGTCGCCGACCATGCGGTGATCGGCGCGGGGCCGCTGGCGTTCTTTGCCGATCCCGGTCAGACGGGCCGCGAGCTGTCGGCGATCCACCGCATCAAGGACATCTATCGCCGGCACGGCTTCCGCACGGCGGCCGGTGAAGGAGCCACGCCGTTCGGGCTCGACTTGTATCCACGGGCGATGTTCGTCGCCTGGCGCTTTCGGCACCGGGCGAAGCTGGGTCTGGGCGAGGTATCGCTACCGCAGCTCGCCGCTGGTGAGGGCTTGAGCGTCCGCTTCTGCGAGCACGTGCAGAGCGTGCTGGCAGCGCCGGCCAAATCGTTCCCGCTCTCGGCGATCGCCCTGCGCTGGCTGGCGCTAGCGCCGCCAGGCGACGAAACCACCGAGGCGAAAGTCCGCACCCAGTGCGAGGAAATCGCCCGCGAGCTGCGCGAGTGGCAGAGCACGCTGGCCGCGGCGGCGGGCGACGAGGAAGAAGCGGCCGTGCTGACCGAGGGCGACATCACCGTGCGCCCCGCACACTCGTTTACGACGGCCATCACCTGGGAGGAAGGCGCCAAGTCGGCGGAGTTCGAGCTATCCGTCACCTCGGCCAGCGGCCGGCCCGTAGAGAGTGCTGTCGTAATCTGGCGCAATCCGCGGCTGCGATTCCGCCGCGGCGATAACCGCCGCGGATTGTTCGTCCCGCTGGTAGCGAACCTCGCGCCGGAGTCGCTCGCCGAACTGCAGCCCGGCCAGCATCCGGCGGGGAAGGAAATCGGGAAGAACGATTTCGTCATCGGTGGCGAGAAAAAGATCGTTCTCAAGCTGGTCGTGCCGGCCGGGGCGATTTCGGCGCAACTGGCCGTCGATGTCGAGTTGGACCGCCCCGGGGGCGGCGACAACATCGTGCGGTGCCGCATTTGGGACGGCTCGACCGTCGGCAAAACGGCCGCTGCGGTCGGCGCGGCCTCGGCACTGATCGCTCATCCCGATTCCCCGGCGGTGAGCGCCTGGCAAGCCGGCGTCGCCGAGTTCGCCCGCCTGCTGCCGGAAGTTTCGCACCGCGAACCGGCCCCGAGCGACCGCGATCCGATCCCGCCGCCCTACGACAACACCTACAACCTGCCCGAGCGGAACCACTATCACTACGCGATCAAGTACTGCCGCGACGACCGCTTTCTCGCCCTGCACATGCTCGATGACGCGTCGCGCGTGGAGCTCGACCAGGCCTGGACCGACCTGCTCACGTCGTTCGAGTATCACGATGCGAACCTGCGGTTCGTCGCCAAGAAATTCAAGCTGGAGCTCGTTGGCCGAGGCATCGCCGATCTCGATCCGACGTTCATCGCCAGCCAGCCGGCCGAGCCGCGTGGCTATATCCAGCGCTGGTACGACGAATATCGGGCCATGCAGCAGGCTCTGCGCACCGCGGAGCCGGGCCACGTCGCAGACGCTCTGAAGCTCGCGGAGCGGGCCTGGCGGCGGCCGCTCAGTGCAACCGAACAGCAGCGGCTGCGCGACTTTTACACGGGCATTCGTGAGACTGGTGGCCTGGACCATACCCAGGCACTGCGAGCGCTGATCGCCCGGATTCTGGTCGCGCCGGCATTTCTTTATCGTGCCGAGCCGACGCAACAAACGGCAGGCGTGACGCCGCTGTCGGATTGGGAGCTGGCCAGCCGGCTGAGCTATTTCCTGTGGTCGAGCCTGCCCGACGACGAGCTCCGCCGCGCGGCCGCCGCGGGCGAGCTGCGCCAGCCGGAGCAGCTTGCGGCACAGGCGCGGCGGATGCTCAAGGACGAGAAGGCCCGGCGCTTGGCCGCCGAGTTCTTCGGCCAGTGGCTCGGCTTTTACCAGTTCGACGAATTTCAGGGGATCGACGCCGGCCGCTTTCCCGAATTCAACGAGCCGCTCAAGGCCGCGATGTACGACGAGGCCGTCTCGTTCTTCGAGCACATCGTGCGCGAGGACCGGCCGCCGGCGGAAATCCTGTTTGGCGATTACACGTTCGTGAACCAGTTGCTGGCCCGGCACTACGGGCTGGCGCCTGCCGATGTTCCCGCCGATCGCGCCGTTCGCATCGCCGATGTCAGCGGTCAGCACCGCGGCGGCATCCTGGGCATGGGCGCGATGCTAGGCGTCACCTCGGCGCCGCTGCGGACGAGCGCCGTGAAGCGCGGCGACTGGCTGCTCCGCCGCGTGCTGGGCACGCCCGTTCCGCCGCCGCCTGCCGACGCCGGCTCGATTCCCGCCGAGGAAACGCTCGCCGACGAATTGACCGTTCGCCAGCGGCTGGAAAAGCATCGCACCGCGGCCTCGTGCGTCAGTTGCCACTCGCGGATCGATCCGCTCGGATTCGCCCT
>DASRJB010000505.1:0-3357 GCA_035649715.1 Pirellulaceae bacterium | reverse complement strand
CTTCCGGCATCGGCTGCGGCGGAGGCAAGGGCTGCAATGGCGGCGGAGCGAACTGCTGCGACATCGCCGCCGGCCGGACCACCACCGGTTGCTGGGCGAACGCAAACGGCGCAGCACCGACCGCCAGCAGCGTGAGTCCTGCCAATAGCAGCCAATGCGCGCAGCAGCGTGCCAGCATGGGTCGATCCAGCGGGGATTCAGCCGCAGCGGGAGCGCGGCGTATTCGCTACCTTCGGCAGAACCGGCACAACCGCTTTAAGTGGACTACTTCCCGGTGAACCAGGGCTTTGCCAGCTCTTCGCTCTTGCAGAAGTCGAGGATCATCCGGGCGACCTTTTCGCGGCCGGACTGCGAGGGGTGCGTGCCGTCGCCGGCGAAGTCCTCGCGCTTCCAAACCAGGCCGTCGCTCTTGCGCGGCGTGACGCCGTCGCCCCAGAAATATGCGCCCCAGAGCAAGAGCGGCGCTTTGACGTCGCCCTTGGCCGCGTCGTAGTTGAGCGCCGCCGAGCCTTTCATCTGATCTTGGATCAGCCAGCGAACGACGAAGGCGCCTTCGTACGCGTAGGGTTCGGGATTCAGCGGGCCGCCCGTGTAGCCGCCGTAGATGCGGCTGCCGAGATAGACAATCCGCAGGTTAGGAAACTTGGTCTTGGCGTTTTGCAGGACGGCGGTCGTGTCTTTCTGGAGTTTCGCCCCGTGTTCCTGCAGGTCGCCGCGGGGGCCCTTGTTGGCCAGCTTGACCCAGGCGACCTGCACTTGCTGTGGCGAGACGCCCGCGGAGACCAGGCGCTGGCTGGCGACCTGCCACGGATTAGCACTCGGATCAACCCATTCGGCCATCGCCTGGCCGCCTTGAGCGCAATCGACGATCGTCACGCGCGGCGACTTCGCCGCGTCGCGATCGGCCAGCGGCTTGAACGTCGAGAACTCCTGAGTGGCGTTCGACATGCTGATCGAGATGAAGGCGATCGTGCCGCTAGCCGCCGGTTTGCCGTCCTTGTCGAGCGGCACGATTTTCTTCAGCTCGACCTCCGCCGCCTTCTTCAATTCATCCGGCGGCGAATTGCGGCCCTGGCCGTACAGGCCACCGTCCTGGCCCTTGTATCGATCGTCCGCGGTCATCTCGGTAAGCGGCTTGAAACCGGTCTTTTCGGCCTCGGCGATGGCGGGACGTCCCGGCTGGCCGCCCTTGGCTTGACGCGCCGCGACGGCCGTTTTTAGAAAGGCCTCTTCCTCCGCGGTCAGCTTCTCGCCGCTCTGCTGCTTGCGCCGCAGTTCGCGAGCCCGCGCGAAGTCGATCGGCTCGTCGCCCTTGGCAGCGGCTGCCGCCTTTCTGCGGGGCGCGTCCTGCGCTGCCAGCGGCATTGACAATCCGAGGACCGCCAGAATCACCAGCCAGGACGTCCACTTCATGCCTGCGCTCCTATTTCAGTTGCACCTTGTGCGTCAGCTTCTCGATGTTGCCGGCGGCGTCTTCGCTGTGGGCCGTGATCGACGCAGTGTCGGCGGGAAGTTCGGCCTGCCACGCGCTGCTGGCCGCATCCAGCTGCGCCGGCTGGCCGTTGACGACGACGCGCTTGATCTCGCCGTTGTCCGCGGCGCTGCCGCGGACGAGCAGTTGGCCTGCGCGCTTCTCGACGTGGGTCACTACCGTAATCGGCGGCAGATCATCGACCGGGTCGAGCAGCGACGGGAAATCGACGTCCTGCACTTCGCGGACCCGCGACTCGTCGCCGGTCAGCGGCGCATCCTCGCGGTACTCGCCCGGGCTGGCCTTGTACTCGGGCGAGCGCGTGCTCACGACCATGGCCGTGCGGCCCGGCCCGTACCAGTCGTGCAGGTAGATCGGCACGCCCTTGGCCGTCTTGGGCTGCGGCCGCGGACCGCCGCCGAGATTGACCAGCGCCTTTTGCCGGCGGCCGTCGGTCCAATTCACGGTCTGCACGCCGCGGAAGTGCGACACCGCAGCGCCGGTGCTGTTGTCGTCCGAAATCTGGATCAGCGGCATCCCGCCCGAGCGAATTCCGTCGAAGACCAGGCCATCGACGGTCAGCAAGCCGTGCTGCACACTGTCGTCGTCGTGTCCGCGGTTGAACGGCTCGGTGTTGGTCTGGCGAATCGTCATGTTGCGGTAAACGTGCTTGTCGAAATTCGGGTGATAGACGCCGTAATGCGACTTGATCGTGATGTTTTCGACCAGCAGCGACGGCGCCTGCGGCCTTAGGCCGTAGTGCACGTTCCAGATTTTGGTGTTCCGCATCACGAATGGGTGTTTGGCGTCCGGCCCGACGCCGCGGACGCCCTCGCCCAGGTTGATGCCATACAGGCCGAAGCTGCTGTGGACTTCGTTGCCGTCGAACCGCACGAAGGGCAGCGTGCGAATGTCGGTCTCCTTTTCGCTGCCATCGGGTTGCATGATCGGAAACACCAGCTTGAGGGCGCTAGATGGCGTCGCCTCGAAGCGGAATCCGTAGCGGTCGCAGTCGGCGGCGACGTTGCGGGTGAAGCTGTTGAGGCTGTTGGCCCACCAGAATCCGGCGCCTTCGTTCTGGTCGAACGGCAGCACCTGCTTGGGCAGCCGCTTGCCTTCGCGGGCGGCGACGGCCAGGTTGCGGTCGAGGATGTTGTAAACCTCGGTGCCGTCCTCGAGGAAATAGCCGTGACCGACGCTCTTGTAACCGACGTTGTCCTTGACCACGAGGTAGTTCGTGCCGTGGATCGTCAACCAGCGGTTGTGGCTGTCCCAGATCGAGGCCCCGATCACGTAGCTGCCCCGCATCGTGCTGCCGCAGAGGTGGAAGTGCAGGCTGTAGCGGCCCAGCGTGTCCTTTTTGCCCAGGTGGCGAAACTCGGCGTAGCTGATCGACCCGGCTGAGCCGCGGTGATACATGGTGTGCCCGCGAACGCCGTCGGGGGCGGCCGACTCCACGACAACATTGCGGCTCAGATTCGCCACTTCGCCGCGGAATTCGCCCTCGCCCGCGTGCTGATAAGCCAGCGGCTGCTCGAACTTTAGCGTTTGCCCGTCGATGGCCGTGACGACGCGCTCTTCAGTTAGCCCCTCGGTGTGCTGATCGGCATCGGTCGCCGTGACGATGATCCGGTCGCCGACCCGCCAGCCGGCGATCGCTTCTTCACAGGCGATTTCCGTGGCGCCCTTCTTGGCGGTAGCGCCGAGCTTCACCCAAGTGTGGGCCAGCGGCGCTCCATGAAAGTCCATCCGCCCGCCGCAGCAGACGATCGCCGGGCAGGACTGCGGATTGTGGCCTTCGACAAAATGCAGCCGAATGACCGCCTTGTGTTTGGCGGGAATCGGATCGTTCGTGGACCCGACTTCGAGCGTGGCCCGCGGCTTGG
>DASRJB010000504.1:0-8124 GCA_035649715.1 Pirellulaceae bacterium | reverse complement strand
GTGGGTCAGCGGTGTGGCTCTGGACCAGGTAAACGCCTGACCGCCGGCCGCGGCCGGCAGCGGAGCGGGATGCGAGAACTCGCCGCCTGTGTGTTCGCCCGGTTCGATCTGCCAGGCTTCACCCGCGAGAAACTCGAGCGTCTGCGCCTGAAACTGTTGTTCGCCTTCGTCGGCAGGAATCACTAGCGGCACGGAGACGTCGAGCGGCTGATGACCATCGGACGCCGGCAAGGCAGACGTGTAGCGGACGACGATCGTGCAGACGCCGATCTGGTCGCTGGGCGTCGTGAATTCGATCCGCTGGACCGCTTCGCCGGGAGCGGACTGCGCGGAGGTCGCTGCGGGCGCCAGCGGCTCCGGCGCTGCGCTCGTGCTCAGCGGCTGGCCGCCCAGCGTGACCTGCAAGTTGCCGCTGGACAGCAGCCCGCGCGGCGCGAGGAGCGTGAAGGCCCGCTGCGGCTCGTGTGCGATGCGGTATTCGAGCTGCTGTTCGATTTGCAGTTGCTGCCGATCGATGCGGGCCGTGGCGCGGGCCACGACGGTCGACGTCCGAGTGCGGGTTCGATACCGGGTGGCGAACAGCGCCGGCTCTCCGCCGCCCAAATCGCGATACACAAGCGGCGGCTGCTGCCGCTCAGGAATCCGCACGCCGCTGGTGTCCGGCGTGAGCCCCAGGAGCAGCTCTTCCTGCGGCGTCAGCTCGACGTTGTCCGCCGGCGCGATCACCAGCGTGGCGGGCGCGACGATGTCGGCCAGCGGGCGGGGCAAGCCAAATACGAGGTGCTCGGCCGCAGGCGCGAGCTGGCGGTGGGCCTCGAGCGTCAGCTCCAACTCGGCCGGCAGCGGCTTGTCCTGCCGAAACGGAAGCTGCACGAGTCCTGCCGCGTCCGCCTTGAACACCGGCGCTTCGAAGAGGTCGCTGGGCATTATGCTGCCGAATTTCCAGTCGCCAAGCTCCAGGGCCAGCGCGGTGACCCGCGAACCGCGGAACCGGTATTTCAACGTGCTCTTGATGAGCACCAGCTGCGGATCGACGAAGACCAGATGGGTCGGCTCGACGCTCACCCGCGAAGGCCGCGCGGCCACGCGCAGCTGCAGCCCACAAGGCTGGCGGAAATAGTCGAACCGCGCCACGAGGTCCGCCGGCGATGTCTCGGCGGCCAGATCGACGCGCCGGACGGAGCGATCTTCGGTCCATTCGAGCTGCCACTGCCCGCCGACGCTGACGTCGATCGTTCCCCGCTGCCGGACGGCCCCCAGGACTTCAAAACGCGCCGGCATCAGCGGCGCTGGGCTCGCTTCGGGAACGAGGGAGGCCGCGAGTTGAACGTCGGCCACGCCTGGCGTCGGCTTGTCGAGCCGCACCTCAACCACCAGGCCGGGGCCGTTCCTGCGCGGCGCAGGCGCTGGGCCGCTGCCGGCAAGCGGCGTGAGCGTATATCCCACCGGGCCCAGCGCGCTGGGCGCTAGCTCCATACCCGGCGGCAGGCGGACCTGAAACGTTTCCAGCAGTCCGCCGTAGCTGCGGACTTTCAGCCGGGCGGTGCTCGTGATCGATTGCTGGCTCTCCACGCGGACCTGAATCTCGCTGCCGCTGGCATCGAGCTGCGTCGGACCCTTTACCGCCGCCGCCCCCTTGTGCCAGCTCAGCTGCAGTTCGCCCGCCGGACCCAGCACCGATATTTCACTTTGAGCTCCGCCCGCCGAGCGCGTCGTCGCCAGCCCCTCGCCGGTTAGCGCAGCTTCGATGCTCGCGACCGGGACCGTCAGACGCAGCGACGATTCGGTCGCCCGCGGCAGCGACAGCGCCAAGCGCGTGTCGTCCCCGGCGGTGCTCAGGCCGGCGGCGAACTCCAGCGTGACGACGTGCGGCCTGGCATCCGCCCCCTTGAGCCAACAGACGTAGCCGCCGGCGGCGGAATCGAACGCCACAAAGTGCTCGCCCGGCCCCTCGTGACGCGATTGGCCGCGCAAAATCGCAGAAGGCAGGAGCAGCGGTACGCGAATCCAGCCTTCGGCTCGAACGCGGATCGTGGCCGTTACCTCAAAAGTGGCGAGCTTCTCTTTCGCTTCGCCGACGAGCGAGAGTGCGTCGAATGTAAAGCCGGGGGCCGCAGGAGGGCTCAGGCCCTTTTTCATGAGCAGCAGCCGCTCGAACTCTTCAAATGGCATCCCTGGTACGGGAACCAGGTTTCCTTTGCTGTCGCGGAGCAGGAACGTATCGAGCGGGCTCGCCTCAACTGCTGGCCCCGCAATAGGTTTTGGCGATTCAGCGGCCGGATCGGGCGGGGCGGTTTGGGCAGCCAGTCGGCCGGTGAGCGAAAGGCTCAGGGACAACGTCGCGGCCAGCCAACAGCACCACCGCACTCGACTGCCTCCCTGTGGCAGGCCAGCTTTCGAGGATAGAAGAGGAGAAACCCTGCTATCTTTAGTCTATCCAGACCGCAAAGGTTCACAAAATCCGAAGACCCTTCGATCAGGGGGAATTCGGGCTCGCAGCCGATTGAGTCGCGCAAAGAAAGTCCAGCAGTTTTTCCGCCGCCGGGGGCAGTTGCTCGTTGCGCCGGAGCAGGACGCCGCTGTCGATGGGCCGGACCTGCTTGCCGAGGCCTTGAATGGCAACCTTGCGGCCGCGCGTCACCGCTCCGGACGGATGCAAGGGTACGATCGCGACGCCCAGGCCCGCCTCGACCATCCGCACGATCAAATCGGTCGTCGTTGCCTCGAGCTCGACGTGCGGCGAGAGCCCCAGCCGCTGAAACGCCTCGGCGACGTGCTGCCGGCCCGTGGAACCGCGCTCGAACATGATGAGCGGATGGGGCACGACGTCGGCTAGCCGCAGGCTGCGCTTCTGGGCCAGCGGATGCCTGGGGGGCGCGATCAGGCTCCAGTGCATCGAGAACAAGTGGCGGTAGGTGAGTTCCGGGGACGACTCGTAGGGCGCGGCGACGCCGAACGAGAACTCCAACGACTCGAGCAGCGTTTCTTCGATCTCGTGCTCGGTGCGGGCGCTCAAGCGGACGTGAATCTGAGGAAACATGCGATGAAACCGCCGCACCGTATCGATTAGCAAATACGCAATCAGGTACTGGCTCGCGACCACCTGCACCTCTTGCTGTTCCTCGGTTTCGCGGAACATGCCGCACAGGTGCGCCGCCCGGTCGAGGAAAGCCTCCGCGTGCGGCAGGAACTGCTGCCCCTGCGGCGTCAGCGGCGTGCGGCGGCGCAGCCCGCGGGCCTTGCGGTACAGCTCCACGCCCAGCCGCCCTTCGAGCGCCAGCAGCCGGCTGCGCAGGCCCTGCTCGGTGATGAACAGGGTCTCGGCCGCGGCCCGCAAGCTGCCCAGGCGGGCGAGCTGCACGAAGGCGGCGACCTGATCGGTCGAGAGCGACGGCAAGGGTTCGGTTGGGTGCATCATCCGCTCCTGCCAAGGCAGGCTACCACCCCGGCGGCACTTCCAAAGACAACAATAACCATTACGTCGCAGAATAAAAACAATTTTTCCCGCGATCAAGCAAGTCCGACAATGAACGCAAGTGGCCCAAGGGCGAGCGCCCCGTCGCGCAGGCGGGCTGGACAGAGAGGCGAGCTTATGCGAGCCAACCCTACGGTGGTGAAACTGTTCTGCTTTCTCGCGCTGCTGGGTTCATTTCCCGCTGCAGCGGCCGATCAGCCGCTGCTCGCACTGGCGGCCGGCTCGCCGCTGAACGTCGGCGGGGGCGCATTAGCTGCAGGTGACGTCAACGGCGACCGCTGCGCCGATCTGATCGTCGTGGCCGGCGCGAGCCTGCAGATCTACTTCGGCAGCGCGACGCGCCCCTGGCAGCCGAAACCGGACGTCACCAATTCGCTGCCAGGCAAGGCGAGCGAGGTCGCGGTGGTGGACCTGGATGGCGACGCGAAGCCGGATCTGGTGCTTGCCGACCACGACAGCTACGGCGTCACCGTCCTGCGGGGAAGCGGCGACGGCAAGTTCCAGCCCTGCCCTGGCTCGCCTTTTGCCGCACGCGAGGGAACACAGCCGCACACGCATGGGCTCGTCGTCACCGACTTAGACCAGGACGGCCGGCTGGACATTGTCACGGCCAACAACAGCGACGGAGATGTGTCGGTGCTCTTGGGCCAGCCGGGATTAATCTTCGCGCGAGCTCGCGGTTCGCCCTTTTCCTGCGGCAAGAGCCCTTATCCCATTGCGTGCGCCGACATCAACGGCGATGGCCGCGCGGACATTCTGGTTCCCAATGCAGTGCACGACTCGGCAGCCGTCAAGTCGCTTACGATCCTGCTGGCCAAGAGCGGCGGTGAACTGGCAAGGGCGCCGTCGTCGCCGCTGGTCCCCGATGCCACCGTGTGGTACGTCGCGGCAGGCGACCTGAACGGCGATCGGCATCCCGACGTCGCGGCGACGCATTCCGAAGGCGGCAGCGGGGTCACGATCTGGCTCAATGACGGCCAAGGAAAGCTGTCGCCCGCGGCCGGCTCTCCACTCGAGCTCGGTCACGGCGCGTGGGGCGTCGAAATCGCGGACATGAATCGCGACGGGCACGGCGACCTGGTTCTCGGCGCGGACGAGAGCATCCGAGTTTTCCTGGGAGACGCTCGCGGACGGTTTCGGCCGGCGGGCGGCTCGCCCTTTAAGACTGGCAAAGGCGCCTGGCGAATTGTCGTGGCCGATTTTAACGGCGACAGCAAGCTCGACGTGGCGACCTGGTGCGTAGAAGCCAAACGCTTGGAGGTCTGGCAGGCAAACTAGTCTCGAGGAGTTTTCGTGCACGACGCAGATTTCCCTCCAGCCGAAGGCTGGCGGCCAATTTCGCCCATAGTCCCCTGAGGAGTTCGAACATGACAACTGCACGATTTGGTGCGACGCTCGCCCTGTGCGCAATTCTGTCAATCGCCGCGGCCGGCTTCGCGGTCGCCGGCGACGACCGCCTGGTCGTTCACGAATGGGGCACGTTTACGTCGCTGCAGGACGAGCAGGGCCGGGAGCTGTCGGGCATCAACACCGACGACGAGCCCGTGCCCAAATTCGTTCACAACCTCAACCAGTTCCTGCTCAGCCGGCCCGTGCTGTCGAGCTTGCACTGGCAGTATCGCCAGAAGGGCGCGCCGCGCGTGCATCCGCAAATCACGATGCGGCTGGAGACGCCCGTGCTCTATTTCTATCCGCCGAAGTCCTGGAAAGAGGGGCGGCCCATCGACGTCTCGGTCCGCTTCCGCGGCGGCTGGCTCACGGAGTTCTATCCCAATGCCCAGGCCCAAGCGCCCGGCCTGAAGGAAGGGATATTCGAATTCGGCGCGCTGAACCGGCAGACCGAGAGCAGTCTTAGCTGGAACGATCTGCGGATCGGCACTCAGGGCGCCGGCCCGGATACCGACGCGCATGTCTGGCTCGCGCCGCGCAAGGTTGCAGCGGCCAACATCACCACGCCCGACAACGAAAGCGAACGCTACCTGTTCTACCGCGGCGTGGGCAACTTGCGCGCGCCGCTCCGCGCGACGCTGGACCGCAAGGCTGGCCGGCTGTCGCTCGCGGCGAATTTCGACGAAGTTCCCAGCAGCCGCGTGCCGCCGCAGATTCCCGTGCTGTGGCTCGTGCAGGTGCGGCCCGACGGGGTTTGCGCCTTCCGCACGCTCGAAGGCTTCAGCGTCAGCGGCGACGTCTCTGCGAAACTGGCCGAGACCAGCTATAAGTTCGATTCCAGCGAGTTCCGCGAGGGCAATCGCGATCAGCTCGAAGCCGCCATGCACGCCGCGCTGGTCGCCGACGGGCTGTACCCCGACGAAGCCACCGCCTTGCTCACGACCTGGCAGAGGTCGTACTTCACCAGCCCCGGCCTGCGGCTGTTCTACCTCGTGCCGCGGGTCTGGACCGATCACTACCTGCCGCTGACGCTCTCGGGCGAAGCCGAGGTCAATCGCGTCATGATCGGCCGGCTGGAGTTGATCAGCGACGAGCAGCGGACGTTGCTCGGCAAATTAGCGGATGTCACTCCGTCGGACGGCCGCTGGGTAGATTTGATCCCTGAATCGGCCGCTCGCGAGCGGTTCCTGGCCGGCCGCACCGACTTTGGCGATCTGGGCACCAAGATTCCGGCCGACTACCAGATCTACTTGGATCTTGGCCGCTTCCGCAACGCGCTGGTGGCCCACGAGGAACGCGTGCGACCGGCGCCCAGCTTGACGAAGTTCATCAATACCTACGAGCTGCACCCGTTCCGCGTGCCCGCAGTGCAGGCGTCTCCGTAGCGGCGGCTTTCCAGTCGCCCAATCGTGGTTTCCAGCGGCAATCTGCCAGTTGCCGCCTGGAGAAAGCCCAGCGCGGCACGCATTTTCTTGAAAATAGTTGCAAAGCCAAGCGGGCCAAAGACTTGCGCGGCCGCTTTTCGGTAATTTTGGCTACGCGGCAGAGAAAAACGCGGGAGCGTATTGTATAATCTGTCCACATGTGACAATCAGGGTCGCCACCCACTGAACACATGTTTTTCCAGCGGCTGCCGAACGACCTCCGGGGTCGGGAGTCTTTGGCGCAATCATGTTCTCCATATGGTGACCACGACCGCCAAAGACTCCTGACCCCTTGGGGGTGGCCCGCGATTCGTCCCGCCACGCGGTGCCGGGTAGAGACAGCTTGGCGGTGGTTGTCGAACCGAGTGGCAGCGCGAGGGGTCGGGAGTCTTTGGCGGCGGGTCCGTTGCCCATGGCAAGTCGTGCGGCGCCAAAGACTCCCGACCCCGACCGTTCAAAATAGTAGTCATCTCGCTCCGCGAGATGTTCGCCTCACGCGGAGCGTGAGGTCAACTTGGTTCCGAAGTTCGGACAGCGTCCCTCAAACACTAATAAGTACTACTTATCGTGTTTCAGCCTGCTCGCCGTAAGCCAATGAGGCGTCAGCAGTTACATCGGGAAAATGGAAAGGAGGCGCGTTGCGCACCATCCGACCAGGGGGCCTGATATTGCTCCCGCTACGCGTGCCCTTCGATGGCGGCCACGACGCCGGCCATCGTGTACTCTTTGGCCTCTGCCGCCGGCTCGAAGCCCAGTTCGCGGAGCGTGGCCGATGTCACCGGGCTGATGCTGACCAGCTTCGTCCGCCGCAGCGACTCGCCGAACAGCCGGGCCAGCGAGCGGGCGATCGCCGAGCTGGTGACGGTCGTCCAATCGATCTTCCCGTCCGCCATTTGCGCGGCGATTTCCGGATCAGCCGATTCGACATCGACGCTCTCGTAGGCCACAACCTGCTCGACTATTCCGCCCGCTTTGGTCAGCTCGTCCGCCAGCACCTCGCGCCCCCGGCTGGCGCGAACCAGCAGAAACCGCTTCCCGGCTGCTCCGCCGGCCAGGGCCGCGGCCAGCGCCTCGGCGCGGAATTCGTCGGGAACCAGGTCCGGCCGGAGATGGAATTTCGCCAGCTCGTCCGCGGTCGCCGATCCGATGGCCGCGATCTTGACGTTGTCCAGCCAGCGCGCGTCCTTGCCGATCGCCGGCAGGCGGCTGAGCAAATAGCGCACACCGTTGCTGCTGGAAAAGACCAGCCAGTCCTGACGGTCGAGCAGCTCCAGTGCGCGGTCAACGTGTTCCCAGCGACCGTGCAGCGGCAACCGTTTGACCAGGTCGTCCAGAAATTCCGGCTCGATATGTGACCGAACCCCCGGCGGATAGATCTTAATAACCGGTTGCAGCAGGACGGCGGCGCCCATTTCCGCCAGCGGCTGGGCCAGGTCGTCGGACTGATGCGCCGGCCGAGTGACGAGGACTTTCTGGCCGAACAGCGGCCGGCGTTCGAACCAGGACCAGGCCGGTCCGTTGGCGGCGACGTCGCCGACGATGAATACGACCGGCGGCCGCAAGTGCTGGTCCTTAACGACGTCTGCGACTTCGCCGAGCGTCGTGTCGAGCCGCTGTTGGCCCGGCAGGCTGACCCGGCGCACGATCGCGACGGGTGTGGCGGACGATTTGCCCGCGGCGATCAGCGCCTGGGTCCAGTGGCCGGCTGTCGTCACACCCATGTAGAAGACGAGCGTGCCTGGGAAATTCGCCAAGGCGGCGTAGTCCAATGACGAAGCTTCCTTGTCCGCATCTTCCTGACCGGTGACGAGGGCCACGGCCGACGCACTGTCGCGA
>DASRJB010000503.1:0-5185 GCA_035649715.1 Pirellulaceae bacterium | reverse complement strand
CTATGCGCGCATAGGTGCCCGTTGAATTTCAGCCAGCGGTCGCCCAGGATGTTGGTTTGGTTTTGCCGTCCCTGTCCGGAGAAGTGCCATGACTCGAATCGTCGCGACCGTTGCCGCTCTGGCGATCCTCAGCGGGCCGCTATATGCCCAGGCTCCGAAGGCAGCGCCCGCGGCTGATGCCGCCAAGGAAAAGTGGGAGAGCTTGTTCGACGGCAAGTCCCTGACGGGCTGGAAGGAGACGAATTTCGGTGGCGAAGGTGAGATCGAGGTCAAGGACGGACAGATCATCCTGCAGATGGGGCAGCCGCTGACCGGGCTGACGATCAAGGACGGCAGTAAGCTGCCCAAGGACAATTACGAAATCACGCTCCAGGCGATGAAGCGGAAGGGGGACGATTTCTTCTGCGCCCTCACCTTTCCGATCCGCGACACGCACGCCAGCTTCGTCGTCGGCGGCTGGGGCGGTTCGGTCGTCGGCCTGTCGAGCATCGACGGCCAGGACGCTTCGGAGAACGAAACGACCGACTACGTCACGCTCCCCAAGGACAAGTGGCACACGATCAAGGTCCGCGTTGCCGGCGGCAAGGTCGAGTGCTGGCTGAACGACAAGCAGCAGGTCGAAGTCGAATTGAAAGACAAGCGGCTCTCCACCCGCATCGAGGTCGATGCCAACAAGCCGCTCGGCATCTGCTGCTACAACGTCGAGGCCGCCGTGAAGGACATCAAGCTGCGCCGGCTGGAGAAATAGCCTCAAAGCCGCGACCATTGGTCTCGGTCCGGTGGCGACGCGCGAACCGCGACCAATGGTCGCGGCTTTGGTCACTCCCGCCAGACCGCATCCCGCTCCCACGGGAACATCGGCTTGCGGCGGTGCTGGTAATGGAGCTGCTCGACGTCGGCGGTCGTGACGCCCGGTGTGTTGACGCGGATGAACTGTTTGCAGACTTCCTTGTAAGCAGCGACCGGCGCGTTGACGCCCTTGGCGACGAGCAAGTGCTGCTGCTCCGGCAGAACGCCGTGGGCCGTCAGCTGCCGCAGGCTGAACGGCGGCGCTCGCCGGCTGGTGAGCATGATCGTCAGCCCGTGGTCGGCGCGGATCACGGCCGTCGGGCCCTGGTCAAAACGCGTGAAGCCGCCGTGCCGCGGCTGTGGCTCCTCGAACTGCCCGTCGAAGAGTCCCACGACCGTCGCCTCGCAAACCAGCGGTGGCCCGTGCAGCCGATCCAACTTGCCGCCGACGTGAAACGTGCCCGTGCCCCATTCGCCCATGGCCAGGGCCTGGGCGACCGCTTCGGCGTCGCACAAACAGACGAACGATTTGGGCAGCTTTCGCTCGTGCATCGCCAGGGCCAGCAGCGTGCCGTCGCCGGGCGAACCGCCGCCGACGTTGTCGCCCATGTCGAGCAGGCAGACCGGCCCCGACATCTTCGCGGCCTTGTCGAGCGCCTCGTCGATGCCGATGAAGTCGCCGGCGAATTGCTCGCGGCGCTCCCAGAGGTAGTCGGCCAGCTCGTCAGCCAGCCGGCGGGCCAGGGCCGGGTTGTCGTGCGTGACGGCGATCGTCGCCGAGCCCATCTCGGCCACGTCGGCGTACGGGAAGCCGAGGATAATGCTGTTGACGAGCAGGTGGTCGTCGAGCAGCTGCTGGTCGGCGAAGCGATAGAACGAGTGGCAGGGCTCCTCCGCGGTATGCTGCTTTTCGATGTTGATCGCCAGCGGCGGAAACGCCGCGGCCATCGTCGGCCGCAGCTTGCCGCGGACGGTCTCGATCATCATCCGGGCGGCGTCGATGCCGCGGGCCCGCTGGTCCAGGTGCGGGTTCGTGCGATAGGCGATCAGGGCAGTCGCCGCCGCAACCATTGCCGGCGAGAGGTTGGCGTGCGGGTCGAGCGTCCCGATGATCGGCACGTCGTCGCCGACGTGTTTCCGCAGCTCGCTCAGCCAGTGGCCGTCGAGGTCGGGAAACGGCTCGCTGACCGTCGCTCCGTGCGGCGCGACGAGCACGCCGTCGAGCGGGCCCGCCTTTTTCAGCTCAGCGAACAGGAGGTCCAGCAGCCGCTGGGTCGCCGCGGCCTCGACGACGCCGAACGGATAGGCCCGGGCGGCGAAGATCGGCACGGCCTCCTCGCCCGCCTCGTCCAGGGCGTGGAACATGCCGGCGACTTCGTGGTGCGTGCCCGCCAGGCGCTCGCGGACCGCCGCTCCCGTCGCCAGCAAATCCTGCTCAAAATGCGCAAACGTCGTCGGCTGCCCGATGAAGGTGTTCGATTCCTGCAGCAGGGCGATGATGCCGATCCGCATGGAAAGCAGGCGTTAGCGGCGAGGAAGAACCGGAATCTGAGGGTATCAGTTTTCCCCCGAACCGGCCACCTGCTCCGCTTCGCCCGCCGCGGCGGATGGGGTACACTTGCCGGGACTTTCACCACCAGCGGACGTGGAGCTTGAATATGCACCTCGGAAATGGAGCAATCACGCCGGAATGCGTCGTCCTCACGGTTTCTGCCGGTGCGGCTGGCCTGGCGGCTGCTGCGGCGGCCGCCCGCGCGGACCTGGCGAAGCGCGACAAGCTGCTGCTGGCGGCGGGACTGGGCGCACTTGTGTTTGCCGCGCAGGCGGTGAACGTGCCCGCGTGGGCGGGCGTCAGTGCGCACCTCGTCGGCGGCGTTTTGCTGGCGAGCCTGCTGGGGCCAGGACTCGGCGCCTGCACGATGGCGTTGGTGTTAGCCGTGCAGGCATGTCTGCTCGGCGACGGCGGAGTGGCCGCGCTGGGCGCTAACATTGTCAACATGGCCCTGTTGCCGGCCGCGCTGGTCGCGCTGGCCAAAGGCCGCTCCACGATCGTGATGGCCCTGCTGGCCGGACTGGCCGTGCCGCTCGCCGCCGGGCTGATCGCGATCGAGACGGCGCTGTTTCGCCCGGCCGCCGAACTGGCCGGCTGGTCGAGCTTCGCCGCGCTCTTGATTGGCACGCATCTGTGGATCGGAGTACTGGAGGCGGGGTGCACGGCGGGGGTGATTGCCGCTCTGTCGCGGCTGACCGAACCGGCGGCGATGCAGCCGCGGTACGCGCTGCGGACCGCCGCCTGGTGCCTGGCCGCCGCGCTGGTGCTAATCGCGATATGGCCGCTGTCGTCGGGCTTGCCCGACGGCTACGAGGCCTCGGCGCTGGCCAGCGGTCAAGAGCGCCTGCTGGCGGATTAGCGAAACGCTAGTTGCCAGTGACCTCTTTGAGCCGCTCGAAGAATGCCTTTTTGCGCGGGCTGGAGAGGCCCCAGTTGACGGGCACGCTCTGGTAGCCGTCGCCATACGCTTCGCCCTGCATGCGATAGTCAAAATAGCCCCAGGAGGCGTATTCGCTGAGGGCAGCCTTGAAGTTGTAGTCGGGCTTGTCGAAGTCGAAATGGTCGTCCTCGTTGAACAGGATCGGCATCGCGCGGTAGCCGGGCACCTGCCGGCACTGGCGGACCATCTCGGCGATCCGCGTGGGCTCTTTGACTCCGTTGCCGTGGATCAGCAGAAAGTCCGACGCGCGGACCACGTTTTCCTTGGGAAGCGTGCTGCCGCCGTAGCTCGTGCCGACCAGCAGCCGCCGGCCGTCCCGCGTGCGGCTCTTGACCTGCTCGATCAGCTCGTGAACGCGGGCGGGCTGCAGGATCGGATGGTCGTAGCGGACGTTGCACTCGTTGTTGATTTCGATCAGGACGTTGGTGTAGCCGCGGTCATGGACCCAGGTCACGGCGTTATCCAGGGCGCGCTTGACGGCCGCTTCATCGGCGATCTTCTGGTCCTGGCCGAAATAGAAGACGCCGAGGATGACGACCATGCCCAGCTCGTCGGCGCGGTTGACGATCCGCTCCAGGCGGGCCATGTAGTCCGGCCGCAAGCTGCCATCGGCGTTGATCGCCGAATTGTGCCACGGCTGATCGCGGGAATAGCCCTGCGGGCTGCCGCCCTGCAGGCAGATCGTGAAGGCCAAGAGGCCGTGCTCGCGCCAAGTCGGCATCGCCGCGATAAACTCCCGCGTGTTGCGCTCGGCGTCCCACTTGCCCGTATCGGGATAGGCCCAGAGCTTGACCGGCTCGGGATTGAGGTCATCGAAGATGCCCTGCACCATGCGGCTGTTGAGCAGCAGGCCTTCGATCTTGTGCCCCTGCCAGGTGCGGCCGGCGTAGGTTGGCCGGCCGTTGATGTGGAAGGCGTCTGCGGCAATCGAGACGGCGGTTTTGCGCGGCTCGGCAGCGGCTGCCAAGGACAACGATCCCGCCAGCAGTGCGAAAATGAGATTGCGCATGGAAATTCCTCAGTGAGCGACAGTGGCTCGCCCAATGTACGCCGCACGGACGGCGAATTGAACTGCGCGGCTATCGCAAATTCAGATCTCGCGATTCCACGCTGATCTTGAGTGATTCGCAGGCCTCTAGCAGCCGGGTCTCGTCGATTAACCGCTCGCGGAAGCAGCGTACGAGGAAGCGATAGACGGCATCGCACAATTGACGGCGAGGTCGGCTGCGCTCGTCGCCGGGAATTCGCTTCGGAACGGAGGCGTGCTGTTTGGTGCAGCAGGGATCGTCGTGCGAGAACTCAGTCGTCTGGTGGCAGCTGGCGTACTGCGTCTGAGCGGCCTTTAGGCGATCAAACCTGACTTGATAGCCGTCGAGCACCTCCAGGGCGTGCCGCGCTTCAGCGAGCCAGAAATCGAGATTGGCGACGTGGCCGGCCAGTTGATGGCGATTGAGCGTTGTGAATTTGGTCAGCTGGGCGGTGAGCAGGTTGGCAAGGTCGATGGAATAGGCGAAGGGAGACTCCTGGACAGGATGGTCACCGAACAAGAACAAGCGAGGACGCCAATTCTACGAGACGAGCTGGGCGTCGCGGCCGTAGGTGAGGACGGCGTCTTCGACGCGGACCTTGCGGGTCTGGTCGCCGCTGACGCCGAACACGACGTTCAGGTAGGCCTGGCACCGCTTGGGCACGAGGTGATAGTAGTTGTGCTTGCCGTCGCGGCGGCATTCGATGATGCCCGCCACCCGCAGCAGGGCCAGGTGGTGGCTCACCGCCGGCTGGCTTTGCCGCAGCATGCGGCAGAGCGTCCGCACGTTCAGCTCGTCCTTTTGCATCAGGTAATACATGATCCGCAGCCGCGTTTCGTCGGCCAGCAGCTTGAAGAGCTGGACCAGGTCGCGGGC
>DASRJB010000502.1:0-2074 GCA_035649715.1 Pirellulaceae bacterium | reverse complement strand
TGCGGCCGCCGCCGCTGGTGATTGGCGGCGAGCGGCCGAATTCTCCCATCCAGATTACCAGCGTCGAATCGAGCCGGCCGCGGTCGTGCAAATCCTGGAGGAGCGACGCCATCGCCGCGTCGGCCTCGAGCGAGAGGGCCTTGGTGCGAGGAAAGTTTCCCTGGTGCGTGTCCCAGCCCACGCCGCCGCCGCTGATCACCTCGACAAACGGCACGCCCGCCTCGACCAGCCGGCGGGCCACCAGACAGCCTTGCCCAAAACTGCCGCGGCCGTAGCGATCGCGGTCGGCCTCCGGTTCGAGCGACAAGTCGAAGGCCCGCCGCTGTTCGGCATTCATCAGGCGCACCGCCCGCGCCAGCGCCGAAGCGTGGGCTCGCGCCGGCTCCGCGCGGTAGGCCTCGTCGAACGAGGCGTTCAGCCGCCGCAGCAATTGATACTGCCGGTCAAACTCCGCGCGACTTGCCAGCGGCGCGAGATTGTCCGTCGCCCGCGCCGGATCGAGCACGTCCAGCGGCTGATGGTCCGGGCCGAGGAAGCCGGAGCGCGTGCCGAGCCGGCTGCCGGACCCCAAGCAGACGAAATTCGGCAGCGGAAAGTCCGCCCGGCCCAGCTCGCGCGCGACGATCGCCCCCAGGCTCGGGAACGCGATTCCGCCGGCCCGTTTCTGATAGCCAGTATGCAGGTGATACGTGGCCAACTGGTGGTCCGACTCGACCGTGCTCATGCTGCGGAGCACGGCGGCATGCTGCATCTGCCGGGCGAGCTGGGGAAAGTGTTCGCTGATCTGAATTCCCGGGACGGAGGTTTCGATCGGCCTGAATTCGCCGCGAACCTTGTCCGAGGCCTCGGGCTTGAGATCGAAGGTATCGAGGTGGCTCGGCCCGCCCGCCATCCAAAGGAGAATGCACGATTTGGCCGCCGGCTGCTCGGCCGCGCTTGCCGCCAGCCGGCCCAGCCAGCCGCTGAGCGTAGCGCCGGCCGCGGCCAGCGATAGGAAATTGCGACGCGCAAGGATGGTAGGCATAGGCGATTTGCCGCGTGGTTAATGATTGAGTGCGAACTCGCTAGAGAGCAACAGTGCCCAGGCCAGCTCCCGATAGCCGGTTGGGGAACTTTCGGCGCCGGCTATTTGCTGCCGCGCGAGCTCGCGCTCGGCCGCAGTAGGAAGCCTGGCCAGCGTCGCGAGGAACAATTCGTCGGTCGCTTCGTCCACCGAGCGGCCGGCGGTCGTCCGCGAGACAAGCGAGGCGATGCTGCGGCCGGCGAACTGGGGCGAGTTCATCAGCCGCAACAGGTGCGGAATCCCCCGCTGATAGCTCGTCGGATCGCCGGTTTCGTCGGCGGCAAAGAACTGCGTGAATTCGTACCGCGTGCCCAACCGCGCGTCGATAGCCGGCGCTTTCGCGGGAGGCCCCAGCACCTCAATCAGCGAGTCGTAGAGCTGCTCGGCCGACAGCACCTTGACCGGCATTCGGCCGAAGAGCCGCTCCTCCCCTTCGCCCTGCTGACCGGGGCGGCTGGTTTGCCGGTACGTGCGGCTGCCGACGATCGCACGGCAAAGCAGTTTCAGATCGAAGCCCGATTCGGCGAATTCCCGGCTGAGTTGGTCCAGCAGCTGCGGGTGCGACGAGACGTTGGCCGAGTGCATGTCGTCCACCGGATTGACGAGTCCCCGCCCGAAGAAGTGCCACCACATCCGGTTGACCGCCGCTCGGGCGAAAAACGGGTTCTCCGGCGCGGTCATCCACTCGGCCAGCGCGACTCGCAGCGGCCGCTGGCCGGCGGCCTCGAGCCTTTGGCCGCCCAGAAAAGTCGGCGGCTCTGGCTGGTAGCCATCGATCGTGTCGGCGGTCGGCAGCGTCGCCAGCGTAAACTTGGGATTGTCTTGCACGCCAACCATATATACCAATTTCGCGCGTTGAGGCGTCTGAATCTGGGCAAAGAACGCCGCCATGCCCCAATAGTCCTGCCGCTTCCAGGCGACGAAGGGGTGGTCGTGGCACTGCGCACAGTTGAGCCGTACGCCGAGGAAGTATCGCGAGCTGAGGTCGGTCAGGTCGGTGACCCCAAGCGG
>DASRJB010000501.1:0-13471 GCA_035649715.1 Pirellulaceae bacterium | reverse complement strand
ATGCTCACGCTGTTCTTCAACCAGGAGCGGCCCGCCGATTGGGAAGGCGCTAGCCGCAGCGACACCGCCCGCTACGCCCGCTACTTCTGGGGCCTCATCGACCGCGGCGTCTACATGCCCTGCAGCCAGTACGAAGCGCTGTTCGTCTCCGCCGCCCACACCGAAGCCCACATCGACGCGACGATCCAAGCCGCCGGGGAAGTTTTCGCCGAGCTGTAATCCACGCGGGCTGCCGCGGCCAGTGTTGCCGCGCGGCTATCAGTGAACATTGGTACGATATTTGCAGTATCGTTCCAGTTGGCGCGCGAGCGGTCAATTTGGCAGCCCGACTGAAAACACTCGGAGCTTTCGTCCATCGCCTAAGGGAAACACGCGCCCCCAAAGACAAACCAGCGCGGAGGTAAGGATAATTCCCGCCAGGGGTCTCTAAGGCTTCAAACCCAAATGTCCACATATGCTGTTATGATTCAACTCAAGTCATGGCGCGGCAAGGCGTTGGGCCGAGGCGCGGCCCAATGGGGCGTTGTTGCGGCTGGGCCGGTTGGTGCAATTATCCTTACCTTGCCCCGCTGGGGCTTGCGGCCGAGATTCCGCCGCTAACGAAGTCACGCCATTTCGGGCAGGCGCACGGCGGAGAGTTCGCCGGAGTCGCGATAGAGCCGCACCAGCAAAGGGTCAACGTGGCGGAAGGCTTTGGTAAACCGCTGGGGGGAGCTCCGCGGGTCGTCGAGCTGGCGGATCAAAACGCCGGCGACTTGCTGCGGAAAGCGGCGGGCCAGCGCGCCGTAAATTTCCGGGTCGTGCTCGCCCGAATCGCCGATGAGCAGGAACCGCCGCTGCGGGTACATTCGCAAGATATTGCGGATGACGCCGATCTTGCCGCTGCGGCGGAGCATCAATAGCCGCCGCAGCAAGTGGTCCCGCAGCCGGAAGGCCCGCAAATGGAACGAGCCATCGGGAAAGCCTTCGGCCTGCAGATGCTCGGCCAGGTGCTGGTAGAGTTGCCAGGGGCTGGAGGAGACATAGTGGATCGCGGCGCCGGCCGCGGCCCAATCGCGAAACAGCCCGGCCATTCCCGGGATCGTCTCGAACGGCCTGAGGAACGTGTTGGCCAGGAGCGTCCGCTTGCAGGCCACAAACGAATGTTTGAGCGTGTCGTCGATGTCCGAAATCACCGAGAGGCCCCGCGGGGCGAGCAGGAACGCCCGCCCCGGCAGCGGCGCTTCGCAGGTCAGCGAATGCACGGCCAGGGGCAACTCCTGTGCTGCCGGCGAGCCACTCTCCGCGACTTCCTCGCAGGGAACTTTGACCAGCGATTGAAAGTGGCCGTTGCGGCGGGTGGTCTTGGGCAGCGGCACGACCGCCTCGCCGATCCGGACGGCGATCCGCTTTCCCGGCCGGTCCTGGGCGACGAACCGGGCGATCCGCTGCTGGAACAACGGGCTGGCGAAGTCGTCGTTCGTGGCCCGCATCGTCCGCTGCAGCAGCTTGAGCAACAGCCGCTTGCCCAGCGTCATGTGGCCGGCGGCCGAGACGTCGCCGTGAATCTGAACAATCCAGTGCCGCTGGTCGGTCGACAGTTGCCCCAGCGAGGGAAAGAGCACCACCCGATCGCCGTCGGCAAGATCGGTAAGGGGCCTGGGCCGGCGTCTCATTACGTCCAGCAAAAGGCTCATGCGCGGGAGTTGCGAGAGGAATTTTGGTTAGAACCTATGCGCCCCGCCGCTGTCAATCGGTTTCCGACAACATGCAGGAAAGATTAGCGATTCTCGGCGCCAGCACGCGAGCGGCTGCCTTTTCGGCCGTGAAAGCGGGCATCGCGCCCTATGCGATCGACCTGTTTGCCGACCGCGACCTTGCCGCCATGTGCCCGGCCGTCAAGATCGACCGCTATCCGGCCGATTTTCCCGCCGCGCTGGCGAGCGCAACTCCTTCGCCTTGGATCTACACGGGCGGCCTGGAGAATCACCCGCGGCTGGTCGATCGTCTGGCGGCCGAGCGGCCGCTCTTGGGAAATGGCGGCCGGGTGCTGCGGAAAGTTCGCGATCCTGCGCGTTTGGCTGCCGTCAGCACCGATACGGGCTGCCTGTTTCCCGAGTGGCGCGCCGCCCCACCCGTCCAGAGTGGCAATGTCTGGCTCTTGAAGCCGCGGCGCTCCAGCGGCGGCCAGTCGATTCGCTTCGCCGCGCCAGAAGACTATGGGCGGACGCTGCGGGCGACCTACTGGCAAGAATACGTCGAAGGCCAGTCGGCTAGCAGCGTCTTTGTTGCCGCGCGGGGGCAGGCGGTGCTGCTGGGCACGTCGCGCCAGCTCACCGGCCGCGACTTTGGGCTGGATCGCCCGTTCCTCTATGCCGGTTCGATCGCACCGCTGGAGCTTCCGCCCAACCAGACTCAGCGGCTGACGCGATTGGGAAATCTGCTGGCCGGGCGGTTTGAGCTGCAGGGCTTGTTCAACGTCGATTTTCTCGCCAATCGCGACGGCCTGTGGGTGCTGGAAGTGAATCCCCGGTATTCGGCGTCGGTCGAGATCCTGGAGCGGCTCGGTGGATTGAGCTTCGTCCGACTGCACGTGGATGCCTGCCGTCATCAGTCGCTGCCAGACGAGCCTCGCCAGCAGGTTGCGACCTTTGCAGGCAAGGCCGTGGTCTATGCCCGCCGCGCGAGCGTCGTTGCGGGAGAGTTCGAAGCGCTGGTCAGCCAGTGGAACCGAGCGGGAGAGCCTCCCGGCATCGCCGATCTGCCACGGATCGGCCAGCACCTGGCGGCCGGCGAACCAGTCGCCACCGTGCTCGCCGGCGGCGAATCCGCGGAAGAAGTGGAGGCAGCGCTTCGCGCGCAAGCCAGCGCCGCCCAAGAAACTCTATGCCCCGCCGTCTAGTAATCGCCGAGCGCTTCGCCGTCTTCCGCCATGAGCAGCCGGTCCCAGGTGCCGCTCTCGGAGCCGATGACGGGATCGATGCCCCACTCGGGGCTGTCGGGATCGCTCTCTTCGCGGCGGGTCATCCCCTTGCCGAGCGAGCGGACGCTGCCGTCGGCGAAAGCGACGCTGAGGCGGCCGAAGTGCAGCCCCTGCACCCGCCAGTTGTTGCACTTCGTGTGGTGCGGCACGGCCTGGAACATGAACGTGTTGGGGACGCCGTTCCAATCGACGCCGAAATTATGCGAGTGCTGGAACTGATAGTGGCCCCACAGCGCCAGGCGGTACGTGCCGTCGCACAGCCGCATGCCTTCCGCCGCGAGCACGGTGTTGGAAAGGCCGTCGGGAACTTCCGCCAGCCGGCGCTGCTTGGTGCGGACGCCGTTGACGGCGAACAAATGATAGTTGCCCAGATAGTTCGTCAGCGACCAGCGGCCGAAGCGGAAGCTCACGCGTTGGTTCGGCTGGGCGCGGCTGGGATCGCTGTAGCACTTGAGGACGCTGAAGCCCGCGCTGTCGATGACGTCGATCCCGTGATTCACGAATTCAAAGACGGGCGGCGTGCCGGTGCCGGGAATCGTGATCGGCGGCGGGCCGACCCAAACCCGGTTCGGAGGCGTGGTGTGTGGCCAGGTGTGCCCCTGGTGGCTGGAGCCGTCGCCGCCGGTGCCGTCCACCGTTTCCCAGTGGCCGCCTGGCGGATAGATCGTCTGGGACGGCGTGTAATCCGGGCTGGCCGGCGTGACCAGAACCTGCGTGCGGCCCATGCCGCCGCCGGCCCCAATCACCGCGTCGGTGATCTGCTGCTGCTCGATGTAGGGCAGAATGTGCAGGAACCAGCCGCCATCGACCGCGCCCACGCCTCGTTCGGGAAAGACGCCGAAATAGGGCGGCAGCTTTTTGTGGTTCTGCTCGAAGTTGTGGCAGGCCAGGGCCAGCTGCTTGAGGTTGTTGTAGCACTGCGTACGGCGCGCGGACTCGCGCGCAGCCTGGACGGCAGGCAAGAGCAGCGCCATCAGAATTCCGATGATCGCGACAACAACCAACAACTCGACGAGGGTAAAACCAGTTCGTCCCCGGCGCATGGCAGTGCCCCTTATAGCACCCACTCTTCGACGCCCAAACGCAAGCCTCTTCGTAGTTCGCAGGCAGCGGAATCGCCGCCAAGATAGATGTCGGTAATCGTAGGGACCTTTCACAGCCCCTGTCAACTATTTTTCCAAACCTTTGCCCGTTTAAACAATTGACAAGCCTCGATCCTTGTTGCAATCCGCCCTACAGCGGATGACGATTAGCCGACTTCTCGCCTCAATCCGGATTCTCCGCCATGAAGAACCTGCTGCCAGCCGTTTTACTGGTTTTGATTGGTGGTTGGGCCGCTGCCCAGGACGCTGCCACGGCCCCGGCGAAAGTGGACACCAGCCGCGGTGACCGGATGCTGGCTGCGTACTTCGCAGCGGAAACTGCGCAGATTCAGAAGAACTGCCTGGCCGAGATCAAAACGCTCGACGACTGGAACGCCAAGAAGGAAGAATGCCGGCGGCAGCTGCGGGAGATGTTGGGGCTCGATCCGCTGCCGGAGCGGACGGACTTGAAGCCGGTCATCACCGGCACGCTGGAGCAGGACGAGTTTCGCGTCGAGAAGCTCCACTTCCAGTCGCGGCCGGGTTTGTACGTCACCGGCAACTTCTATCTGCCGAAGAAGGTCGACAAGTCGCTGCCGACGATCCTGTATGTCTGCGGTCACAGCGTGAATGCCAAGGACGGAGTGCCGCTGGGGGCGAAGGTGGGCTATCAGCACCATGGGGCGTGGTTCGCCCGGAACGGCTACGCCTGCCTGACGATCGACACGCTTCAGCTCGGCGAGATCGAAGGCATCCACCACGGCACGCATCGCTACGGCATGTGGTGGTGGCTCAATCGCGGCTACACGCCGGCGGGCGTCGAGGCCTGGAACTGCGTGCGGGCCCTGGACTATCTGGAAACGCGGCCGGAAGTCGATAAGTCGCGGTTCGGCGTGACCGGCCGCAGCGGCGGCGGCGCGTACAGCTGGTGGATCGCGGCGCTCGACGACCGGATCAAGTGCGCCGTGCCGACCGCCGGCATCACCGACCTGCAAAACCATGTCGTGGACGGCTGCGTCGAAGGGCACTGCGACTGCATGTACCTGCTCAACACTTACCGCTGGGATTATCCGCAAGTCGCTGCGCTGGTGGCCCCGCGGCCGCTGCTCATCTCGAACAGCGACAGCGACGGCATCTTTCCGCTGGACGGGGTCTATCGCACGTTCGAGCAGGTCCGCCGCATCTACCGGCTACACGAGCCGGTCGAGAAGGGCGTGACGGCAAAGGTCGCGCTGAACATCGCCGCCGGCCCGCACAAGGACACGCAGGAGCTGCAAACCAGCGCCTTCCGCTGGTTCAACCATTATCTCAAGGGAGACGATTCGCTGATCGACACGCGAGCCCCCAAATTCTTCGCCCCCGAGCAGCTCAAGGTCTTCGGCAAGCTGCCCGATGACCAGATCAATACCAAGATTCACGAGACCTTCGTCGCCAAAGCGCCGCCGCCGGAAGTTCCCGCGGACAAGGCCGCGTGGGAGAAGATGCGCGAGGGTTGGCTGAAGGCCCTGGAGGAAAAATCGTTCCGGGGTTCAAGGATTCACTTTACCACCAGCTCGGCCGATCCGGAGCCGTTCACACCTCGCAGCGCGGATTTTGTCGCCGCGGCTGACCGGGATGGTCTCCGCATTTCTGTTTACGATTGCGGCTGGGGCATTCAGCCTCGGTTGATCGTCGTGCACCGCCTTGGGCTGGAAAAGGCAGACCTCAAGGTGCTGACCGTTCTGGACGAAGCGCGGTGGAGCGAACTTCTGGCCACCTTTCGCGATGTGGACCTGGAAATGTTCCGCAACCACCCTGGCCCGACCAATGCCGAGGGCTGGAAATCGACGCAACAAATGCTTCAGAAGAATGCCTGGGTCATGATGTACGTCGCGCCGCGCGGAATAGGAGCGACGTCCTGGGACCAGTCGGCCCGCAAGCAGGTGCAGAACCAGCGGCGCTTCTACCTGCTAGGCCAGACGTTGGACGCAGAGCGCGTGTGGGACGTGCACCTGGCGTGCACATGTTCGCAGTCCATTCCCGCCTGGAAAGAGGCGCCACTCTGGCTGCAGAGCCACGGACCGATGGCCGGCGTGACGCTCTACACGTCGCTCTTCGAATCAGACGTGAAGCGCCTCGACCTCTACGACCTGCCCAAGTCGCACCGCGACGGGCCGTACTTCCTGAACGTCGAGAGGTATCTCGACATGCCGCAAGCCGTCGCCATGGCTGCCGAGCGGTCGAAGGTGGTGCTCTACCAGGACGACGATTCGGGCTGGGAGTATCCGCAGTCCGTCGCCAAACAACTCGGCTGGGACGCGAAACAGATCCAGATTCGCCGCAAGCCGAAATGACTGGGCTCGCTCGATGTCAGACTCAGATCGCCTGCTGGAACGGATCGAAGAGGGCGTGGTCGCGCACGGCGGCGACCTGGGCGGCTGGACCCGCCGCAGTGACGACAGCTTGCAGCTCTTCGCCGGGCGGGTGACGCTCCGCGCCGAGTTGAAGGACGCCGGTCCTTCCGCCACCGACGGCATGGTCCACGCGCACGTGCTAACCACGCTGCACGAACACGAGGACGAAGCGCTCGACGCGTGCTTGTATGGAATGGGCGACGACCGCGAGGGCGCCCTGGGGCAGGCAGCCGCGATCTGGATCACCGGCGTTGCCGGACCGATCAAATCGTTCCTCGACAACAAGCCCATCTGCATGACGTGCCAGGCGGGCGTGGCCGGCGGCGACCTCGCGGGGGGCTATTCGCCAAACGACTATGGGCTGACCGGCCTGCGGGCCTTTGTCGGACCCTCGCTGTCCCGCGGAATCGAGGACGATCGGGTGATGGCGGCCATCGACGACCGCAAGCCGTGGTTCCGCTACGCTGCCGAATCCGCTGCCCCGCGCCGGGTGCACCTGGCGAAGGTGACCATCGTCTCGAAGGGGAAGGAAGGTTGGGATCGCGAATTGGAAATCGACGGGCACGACGTGTCCCACCTGGATCCAAACTGGCCCGCCGGCGTGCGCGGCCCGGACTTCGGATACCTGACGCGGTTTGCGGTGTTCGAGTTTCCCCGCAACTCCACGGAGATTCAGCGGCGAGCGGAGCTGGAGCGGACGATCCGCCACTTCGCGCTGCATCTCCCGAAGTACGATTCGGTCGATCGCCTCATGGCGGAGATGGTCGGCCAGGGATTTGACCCGGACCTCGTGCAGGAGACCGAGTCGATCTCGACGATCGCGTTCGGCCGGATGCTCTTCGAGCACCTGGGCGTGCAGTATTCCTCGACCATCATCCGCGCCCGCCGCGACGGCCGCATTCAGACCGACGTACCCCTGATGGGCATTCCCGCATATTCCCGGGCCCGCGCACTTGCCGTTTCCTTGCGCGATGCGATGAGCGAAGACGCCTTCCAGTCGCTGTGCCTGTACAACGCGGAATCGCACGCGCTGGTGCAGGCGCTGAACGCCGCGGGCGACAAGCCGGACCTCTCCAGCATGAAGATGTTTCCGTGCGTTGTGCCCGAGCGCGGCGTGAGCGGTCAAACCATGGATGCCGCATTGGCCACGCTGAACCGCCTGGTCGAGCGCGACCGCCAGGCCGCCAAGAAACCGTGGTGGAAGTTCTGGTAAGCCTCGCTCGCCGTTGGCATGCTACGGAGCAACGCAATCCAATTGCTCCGTGTCGGGTTCCATCGCCGGATCGCTCACAGGAGCTCCGGCGGGCGCCCTTCGCCGCAATACATGCAGCGGTTGTGCTTGGGGTTGAGCGGCTTCCCGCACTTGCGACAGGCCTTGTCGGCCGTCCGTTGGGCAGCAGCCCGCTGGAGTCGATCGGCGAATTCCTCCTCGCGGAAGCCGCCCTGCGCGAGCAGCATTTCCTTGAGCACTTGGATGACCAGCGTATTCCGATCCACCCGCGCCTGGAGTTGCCGCAGGTCGGCTTTCAACTCGACCAGCTCGCCGCCGCTCTGCAAGACTTTGTTCGCGACCTCATCGAATTCCATAATCGCACCTCCGATTTCCTGGGCATCGATTACCGGCTGCTTCCCTGCGGAAACGGCTTGGGCTCCGCCCAATGGATGTCGAGCGGTTCCAGGCTTTGCGCGAAGGGCCCGGATCATCGCCAGCGACTTTGAGCATGGCTGCAGTGTAGCAGAGCGCGCACGATCACGGCGTTCATTTCCGACGGAGCTTGATTGTCGACCGATCGATCCTAGCTCCGCAGCAGCAGGCCGATGGCCAGCGCGAGCAGCGCGCCGCCCGTCATCATCACAAACAGGTCCAGCACGGACAGCTGCAATGGCCTCACAGCGGCAATTCTAAGCCGGCGGGGCGACCTACGGCTGCTGGTATTTTTGCTCGTACTTGCGATAGAGCCGCTTGTGGCGGTCGTTGAGTTCGACCTTGCGGCCCGCAATCCAGGCGGCGGTGACTTGCGTGGGCGTGTCGAGCACGTCGCCGTCGGCGATGATGAGCGTGGCGTCCTTGCCGACCTCCAGCGAGCCGACGCGGGCACTGGCACCGAGGATCTGCGCCGGGTAGAGCGTGATCGCCTTGAGCGCCTCGTCGGCCGGCAATCCGAAACCGATCGCCGCGGCCGCATGGTAAGGCAGGTTCCGGACGTTGCTCGCCCCGAAGCGGCCCTGCGTGCCGATGCAGTAGCGGATGCCGGCTGCGTGCAAAGCGGCCGGCAGGGCGTAGGCCGAGTCGTAGGCGTCGCCGCGCCGCCGCGGCAGGCGGTAGGTGCCGCCAACAATGATGGGAACGTCGTGCTTCTTGAGCAGCGGCAGGCACTCGCGGGCGTCGTAGCCCCCGGCGACGATCAGCTTCAGCTTCTCGCGCTGGGCGAAGGCCACGGCCGCCTGCAATTGCCGCAGGTCGTCGGCGTGAATGATCACCGGCAGCTTACCGCCGACGACATCCTGGAGAGATTCCCAGCGGGCGTCGCGCGGGAAGTTCGGATCGGCCTGGCGGGCCGCGCCGTAGGCTCGCGCATCGGCCAATGCCTGCCGCAGCTGCTCGATGGCCTGCTCACTGCGCGGCGGGCCGGCTTCCGATGGCGGAGTGCCGCCGCGGCGGCCGCGGCCGCCCGCGCCGTATTGCGGCCACTGGATATGCATTCCGGCATCACCCGCCAGCGCGAGGTCCTCCCAGGTCCAACCGTCGAGCTGAATCACGGCCGAGCGGCCGGACATCAGCCCGCCATAAGGCGCGGCGAGGGCCAGCAGCACGCCGTTGGCGCGGGTGACGGGAATGATCTCGCTGTCGGGATTTACCGCGACGAGCGCGCGGACGTTGGGGTTGAGCTGGCCGACCTCCAGGCCGTCGATCGTGGCCCGAATCGAGTTAATCTCCACCAGCCCCAGGTCGGTGAGCGCGTCGAACAGGCCGGGATAGACGTGCTTGCCTGCGGCGTCGATGACCTCGGCGTCCGCCGGAACGGTGACGTCCTTACCCAGCGCGGCAATCTTGCCTTTGTCGAACACCAGCGTGCCGCCGGCGATAACCGGCCCGCTGACGGGATGAATCGTGACATTGGTGATCGCCACGGGCTTCTTCTGCGGCGCGCCGGGCACTTCGGGGTTGGCGAAGGCAGTCGCGGTCAGGCAAAAACAAGCGACGCAAAAAATGATTCGCATGGATGAGATTCTCGGTAGTCTGACTAGAGCGCGACCAATGGTCGCGGCTTTGTTAGTGGTCGTGCCCGTGCTCGCAGTACTCGTCGTGCCGCGGCCAGAGTTCCCATTCCTCCGGCTCGCGCTGGCCCGCCGCTTGCGTGGCCTGACCGGAGTCGATGACCTTGCGAATCAGCGCGGCCCGCATCTTGGCCTGTTCGCTGCGAAGCGACTGGTCGGCGGCGCGGTCGAAATACTTGCGGCCGTCGATCCACGTCTCCTGGCAGAGCGACCGAGGCGAAAGCGGATCCCCTGACCAGACGACGAAATCGGCGTCTTTGCCGGCCTCCAGCGAGCCGACCCACGGATCGATGCGGAGCTGTTTGGCCGGATTGAGCGTGACGAACTTTAGTGCCTCGATCGGCGGCACTCCGCCATATTTGACGGCCTTGGCCGCCTCATGGTTCAGGTGCCGGCCTAGCTCGGCGTCGTCGGAGTTGAACGACACGACCACGCCCGCGCGGTGCATCAGCGCGCCGTTGTAGGGGATCGCGTCCCAGACTTCGATCTTGTACGCCCACCAGTCGCTGAACGACGAACCCGTCGCTCCGTGCCGGGCCATCACGTCGGCGACCTTGTAGCCCTCCAGGATGTGCTGCAGCGAGCCGATCGTAATCCCGTAGTCGTCGCAGGTGCGGATCAGGGCAAGGATTTCGTCCTGCCGGTAGCTGTGGCAGTGAATCCAGCGGCGCTTGGCCAGGATGTCCGCGATCGCCTCCAGCTCCAGGTCGCGCCGCGGCGGCAGCCCTGCGTGGGCCGCGTTCCACCGCTCCCAGGCCGCGGCATAGTCGCGGGCCCGGCCGAATGCGTCGCGAATGATCTGCTCAACGCCCATCCGGCTTTGCGGATAGCGCGTCGAAACCTCGCCATCGTTGCTCCGCTTGACGTTTTCGCCCAGGGCGAACTTGATGCCTGCCGGTGCGGCGGCAAACTTGAGTTGCTCGCCGCCCAGGCCCCAACGGAGCTTGATCACCTGGTTCTGGCCGCCGATCGGGTTGGCAGAGCCGTGCAGGATATTTGCCGCAGTGACGCCGCCGGCGAGCTGGCGATAGATCGTGATGTCGGTCTCGTCGATAAAGTCGCCGATCCGCACTTCGGCCGTGATGGCCTGCGTGCCTTCGTTGATTCCGCCGTCGCTGGCCATGTGCGAGTGGCAATCGATGATGCCGGGCGTGATCGTCTTGCCCGCCGCGTCAATCACGACCGCGCCTTCCGGGATCTCCGCTTCCTTGCCGGCCGCAACGATCTTTCCCTCTCGCACCACCAGCGTGCCGGCCTCGATCGTGCCCGCCGGCCCGCAGGTCCAGAGCGCCGCATTTTTGAAGGCGATCAACTTCGGCTGCTGCGGGGCGGCGTTGCTGGCGGCGGGCTGCGCGGGCCGGCCAAAATCTCCGAAGGGATAATTCACCGCGAAGCTGGCGGCCGCCTCCTTCGTCTCCGTCTCTCCTTCACTTCTTCCCTCCGTCACTCCGTCCTCTCCCTTGGCTTTGCCCTTCCCTTTCGATTTCTGCGCAGCGGCGGCCTTCTCTTCCTCCGGCGTGAGCCTCGCCGTCCGCTCGCCGGTCAGGCGCTCGCTCGTGCCGTCGGGCCAGATGACCGCGCCGAGCAGCGTCAGCTTGCTGTCGTCATCCGAGCGGATCGTGGCCGTCACACGTGCCGGCCCTTCCTTGCCGAACAACTTTCCTTCGAAACGAAAGCCGAGCTGCAATTCAGTGAGCGAAACCTGTGCCAGCCGGATTTCATCGGCCTTTTCGCCCTCGCTGACTACCTTCGAGACGGCTCCCGTCGGTTGCCGCGCCGGGCCGGCCAGCTTCAGCTTCAGTCGCAGCACCCGGTCGTCGGGACCGGCTGCTTCCAGCTGCCACGTCCCGCGCACATCCACCGCCGGCGGCTTGTCGTGCTCGAACCGGCGGCCATCGACCCAGGTCTCGAGCAGCTTCGTCTGCTTGTCGAACAGATCGCCATCCGCGATGACCAGGTTGCCCAGCATCCCCGGCGCGATCTTGCCCAGCCGGTCGCCGAGGCCGAGGAGCGACGCGGGAGTTGTCGTGACGGCCGCGAGCGCGGTCTGAGGCGCCAGGCCGCGCTCGACCGCCCGGCGCACCGCGGCCAGAAACGTCGCCTCGTCGCGCAGGCCGTGGCTCGTGAGGGCGAACGTCACGCCGGCCGCGTCGAGCCGCGCCGGATTTTCCGGCGCGATGTCCCAGTGCATCAGGTCGGCTAGCGATGCGTCGAGCGCGTCCTCCACGGTGGCCACGCTCGGCGGCTGGGGGAAATTGACCGGCACGATAACAGCCCGGCCGGTCGCGCGAATCTCGTCCAGCCGGCGATACTCGCGGCCCGAGCCGTGCATGATCGCCGCCAGTCCGAATTCGCGGGCAAACCGGTCGGCCCGCAGGAAGAACTGTTCGTTGGCGGCGTTGAAGATCGCCGGCTGATTGCCGTTGAGCGTGTCTGCCAATGCCGCCAGGGCGTCGTTGCGCTCCGGCCGCGGCAGCTTGTTATCGCCGCGCCACGCTGCCCAGGCTTTGCCGTACCAGTCGGCGTCGAGCAGCGTCTGCCGGGCCAGGGCCACTGCGCCCATCGGCGAACCCGGATACTCGCCTCGACTAGCGCCGAAGCTGACCGTCAGGCGGAAGTGCTGGGCGACTCCGTTTTTCAAGATCACGTGGGCGTTGTCGCCCGGCGCGGTGGAAACGACGACGCTCTGTCCTTTGATGATTCGCTGCGACGGCGCGACGAGCCGCGCGGCGATGCCCTGGCTGCGGAGCTTGTTGTTCAGCGCTTCGTCAGCCGCATAGTGTTCCGCCAGGTCGAGCTGCGGCGCGACTTGCGCGTTCCAACTCGGCGCGCCCTGCTTCGCAGGATCGACGCTGGCGGCCTGCTCGCCGTAGGCATCAACCAGCCCGGCGTACGCGGTCTTGCCCGCCAGATCGACGACCCGCGCATCGGCTGGCGGCTGCACCTCGGCTCCTGCAGCCGTGATGACGCCGTCGCGGAGGATGATCGTACCCGTCTCGATCGACTTGCCCGGCTCCGGAACGATCCGCAAGTTGGTTAGCGCGAACACGGCCGGTGTGTTCTGCGCCAAGCCCTGAACCGGCGCGGTCGCGGGTGGTGCAGCCGGGGCATAGAGGGGCAGCAACGCGAGCAGGACGAGGACCAGCGGCGTGAGCCGGGATGGGCGGAGCGCAGCCATAGGCAGCCGACCTCAGGGAAGCAAAACTGGGTGAAAACTCGCAAAATGTTCGAGAGCAACTCTAACATGCCGGCTGGCGAGTTGCACGTTTTTGCGGTACAGGCCGTAGGGCGGTAGGATTGAGGCCGCGAGTTCTCTCACAGAGACACAGAGCACACAGAGGAAAGGGCGTGGACATGCGAATGCGTGCGATCTTGGCGGCAGCAGTGATGCTGCTGGCGGCGGGGCAGGCATGCGGCGCGGAGGCTCGCCCCAACATTTTGCTGATCTACGCCGACGATCAGTCCCCCAAGACGCTGAGTTGTTACCCGCAGGCATACCCTTGGGCCAAGACGCCGCAGATCGACGACCTCGCCCGCCGCGGCGTGCGGTTCTCGCACTGTTACCTGGGCAGCTGGTGCATGCCGTCGCGGGCCAACATGCTGACCGGGCGGTATCCGCACGCGATCGAGTCGATGCGAATGGAGGGGGAGTATCCCGGCAGCACGTATGATCCCGCCAAATGCCCCTTCTGGCCGCGCGTTTTCCGTTAGCACGGGTATCAAACGGCGCAGATCGGCAAGTGGCACACCGGCAC
>DASRJB010000500.1:0-6295 GCA_035649715.1 Pirellulaceae bacterium | reverse complement strand
GCCGTGGGCTGTTCGCAGTCCGGCGGCCCCAAGTTGGCGAATGTGACCGGCACCGTCAGCCTGGACGGCGTGCCGGTGGAGGGCGCCGGCCTGGAATTCGTCGCCGACGTGGGCGCCGTCGCCTACGGGCGGACCGACGCGTCGGGCCAATACTATATGAGCTTTGGCTCCAGCCGAACCGGTGCGCCGTTAGGAAAGAATCTCGTCCGGATCACGGCCGGAGATAGAGTCACCGTCGGCGACAAGAAATATGAATCCAAGGAGATCTTCCCCAAGAAATACAACGTCGATTCGGAATTGTCTGTCGAAGTGACGAGCGGGAGCAACCACTTCGATTTCGACTGCAAGTCCGCCGGCGAAAAGCTGCAGCAGCCCATCAGCCGCGGCGGAAACTAGCCGCTGGCCGCGGTGGCGACGAGTCGGATAACGCTCTTCGACAAAGTGGTTACCGCTCCGGCGGTCTCCAGGATGTAAATCGGGTGGTGCCACGCGCCCCGCTCACGGCTTCCGCAGCGTGAATTGCACCACGTCGATCTTCCCGCTGCGGAAATAGTGGGCGCAGCCGGTGAGGTAGTGGCGGTAGGTGTCGTAGGTTTCCTCGGAGGTCAGCTCGATGGCCCGCTCGCGGGAAGCCGCCAGGTTGTCGGCCCAGGCCTCGAGCGTTCGGGCGTAGTGCGGCTGCAGCGAGTGTTGCCGCGTGACGCGAAAGCCGGCTGCCTCGGCATAGCGGCAAACGACTGAGCCTCTCGTCAATTGGCCGCCGGGGAAGATCCTCTTGGCGATGAACTTCAGGAAAAGCACGTCGTCGTACGTTAGGGCCATGCCCGGCTGGCCAAACACTTCGTCCTCGGGATAGACGATCGAATGCAAGAGCATGGGCGCGCCGGCCGGCAGCAGGCGATAACACCTGGCAAAGAACTCCGGATAGCGCTCGTGGCGAAAATGCTCGAACGCGCCGATCGACACGATCCGGTCCACCGGCTCGTCGAACTCTTCCCAGCCTTGCAGCCGGACTTGGGCCAGGCCCTCCAGGTGACGCAGCCGGCGGAGAGCGTACTCGAATTGCCGGCGGCTGAGCGTCAGGCCCACGCACGATGCGCCGTGCTTTTCGGCGGCCCGCGCGACGGCTGAACCCCAGCCGCAGCCGATGTCCAGCAGCCGCTGGCCGGGCTGCAAGTCGCACTTGCCCAGCGCCAGGTCGATCTTCGCCCGCTGGGCCTCTTCGAGCGACATGTCGTCGCGCTCGAAGTACGCGCAGCTATAGGTCAGCGACCGATCGAGAAACAGCTCAAAGAAGTCGTTCGACAGGTCGTAGTGCGCCTGGACTTGTTCGTAAAAGGGCTGTAACTGGCTCATAGCCATGCTGCTTGAGCCGAGCGCGAATCCTTCGGTCACTCGGTGATCATGTCATCCACGGTCTTCCCGCCGGGGATCATGGGCAGAACGTGCTCGACGTAGGGAACCTGCACATTGAGCAGGTAGGGGCCTTTGCTGTTGATCATTTCTTCCAGCGCAGGCACGAGATCGGCTTTGCTGCTGATCGTGGCGCCGCCCCAGCGGTAGCCTTTGGCGATGGCGACGAAGTCGGGGTAGCGGTCGGCGACAAAATGGTTGCCGCCACGGCCGGTGGCTTCGGCGTGGTCGATGGGGCCGAGATAGGTGTGGGCCCGGTTGCTGCCGTGGAAGCGGTCCTCCCACTGCACCACCATGCCCAAGTGCTGGTTGTCTAAGAGCAGCACCTTTACGGGCAGCTTCTCGCAATAGCAGGTCGCCATCTCCTGGATGTTCATCTGAAAACTGCCGTCGCCGTCGATATCGACCACCAGCGCGTCGGGATGAGCCGCCTGCACGCCCATCGCCGCCGGCAGGCCAAATCCCATCGTCCCCAGGCCGCTCGACGAGAGGAACGTCCGCGGCTGGCGGAACTTGTAGAACTGGGCCGACCACATCTGGTGCTGCCCGACTCCGACGGTGATGTACGTCTTGCGGCCCGCTGAGAGCCGCGACAATTCGGCGATCGCGTGCTGCTGCAGGATGCCATCAAAATGCACGTCGAACTTGAACGGCTGCGTCCGCTTCCAATCGAGGCACTGCTTGACCCAGGTGGAGATGTCGGCCGGCGGCTCGACCTGCTTGTTCAGCTCCGCGAGGAAGTACTTCACGTCGCTGCAGATCGGAATGTGGGCCGGCTTGTTTTTGTTGATCTCGGAGGGGTCGATATCGACGTGGATGATCTTGGCGTGTTTGGCAAAGGCCTCGAGCTTGCCGGTCACGCGGTCGTCGAACCGCACGCCCAGGGCGATCAAGAGGTCGCAGTCGCGGACGGCCCAGTTGGCATAGATGCTGCCGTGCATGCCGAGCATGTCGAGGCAGAGCGGGCCGTCGGCGGGATAAGCGCCCAGGCCCATCACGGTCATCGTTACGGGGATGCCCGTCTTGCGGGCGAATTCGCGCAGCTCGTCGCTGGCATTGCCGCCGATGATGCCGCCGCCGGCATAGATCACCGGCCGCTTGGCCAGCTTGATCGCCGCCGCGACTTGCTTGATCTGCTCGGGCCGCGCCATCCGCAGCTTGCCGTTGTAGCCCGGCAGGTTCATCGGCTCGTCCCAGTCGGGCTGGAACGACTCTTGCTGGATGTTCTTAGGCATATCGACCAGCACCGGCCCCGGCCGGCCGCTGGTGGCAATGAAGAACGCCTCCTTCATCACGCGGGCGATGTCCTTGATGTCGGTCACCAGGTAGTGGTGCTTGGTGATGCCGCGGCAGACTTCGACGATCGGCGTTTCCTGAAAGGCATCGGTGCCAATCACATCGGTTTTCACCTGCCCGGTGATGACGACGAGCGGAATGCTGTCGAGCTTGGCGTCGGCGATCGCCGTGACCAGGTTCGTCGCCCCCGGTCCGCTGGTCGCCATGCAGACGCCCGGCTTGCCGCTCGAGCGGGCGTAGCCCTGGGCCGCGAAGGCCCCGCCCTGCTCGTGGCGGGGCAGGATCGTGCGAATCTTGTCGGCGTATTTGGTCAGCGACTGGTGCAGGGGCATGCTCGCCCCACCCGGATAGGCGAACAGCACTTCGACGCCGTGATCGACCAGCGATTTGACGAGGATGTCGGACCCCGTGAGCACCTGCGAATCGACGGGCTTGGTCGTAGCTGCGGCCATCTTCGGCTTTCAGAGAAGCGTGATTGGTCAAGAACTTGCGTCGATTTCCGCCTGATTCGCCCCCGCCTAGCGGGAACCACTCAAGATAGAGGACGTGCGCCAGACCAGCAACCGACGTCGCGCCGCGGGCACTGGTTCATAGGAATATCGCTCCGGCCCATCATGCGCGCATACTCACAAAAAACGTCCGACGGCAAAAAAGCGGCGCAATTCCTTGCTGCAAAGCAACTTGCGTCAGTTTTGCCGGCCCGGCGATTATGCGCATTATGCGCGCCTCCCGCCACTAAGCAGCTTTGGCCGCGGATGAACACGGATGACACGGATTCGGCACCTATCAGATCCGTGTCATCCGCGTTTATCCGCGGCTCTCTCCGAATTAGAGGCTATAAATATCCGTACACTATATGTCAAGTCAACCACAACAGATTGTGGTCTCCCTCCGCCAAACCACAATAGGTTGTGGTCGGCGCACGAGGAGGCCCCCGAAAGAGGGTCCTGCCAATTCTCCTTGGGCTTGGTTGCATTCACCGCCCGGTTTGCCCTACAACCGCGCATCTCACGTTTGACGATGCACGAGCCGCCCGCTTTGGAGACCCAGCATGTGCACGCAAAGTTCTTTACGCGCCTGTTTGCTCGCGCTCGGAATCGTCCCGTCCGTGGTCCCCGCATCGGGACAAGAGACTCGACAATTGGCTGCTCAGCCTGCCAACACTTGGGTCAAGCAGACGCCGCTCGAAAACTCGCCCGTGTCGCCGCGGCTGGGTTACGAGGGCGCGTGCGTGTGGGACAGCAAGCACCAGCTGCTGGTCCGCTACGGCGGGCACAATCAAGGTGGCGGCGGGGAGCAGGGGGCGGAAGTCTGGACCTACAACCCGCACACCGCGGTCTGGAAGCTGATGGAGCCGAACACCTCGCCGCCGGGCGTCTGCTGCAACGCCCAGAACGTCTATTGCCCGCCGCGCGAGCGATACGTCCGCTTTCCGTTTTTCAGCGGCAGCCACGGCTGGCAATGGGGCCGCGAGCTGTACCTCAACGATTCGTCGGTTTGGACCTACGACCTGTCGGCCAACCAGTGGCGGAACATGCGGCCGCTGCCGACGCCGAAACTGGCGCCCTACCGGGCGGCTGCGTGGGACAGCGACCGGAACGTGGTCGTAGTCTTCGGCGGCGAAAACAGCACGGAGGGGACGCTGATCTACGATCCGCTGAAGAACGAGTGGCGGTGGCCCAAGCCGCCGAGCGAGCCCGAGGGCCGCAGCGGCGGAAGTATGGCTTACGACACCTCCCACAGGCTGCACATCCTGTTCGGGTCGCAATTCACCGACGATCCGCACACCTGGGCTTATGACGTGGCGAAGAACCAATGGCGCGACATGCAGCCGCCGAGCCAGCCGCCGACCAACAAGAACGACGCCGTGCTGACCTACGATCCGCTGCATCAGAAGGTAATCGGCATCATCAAGGTCAGCATGGGCGAAGGAGACGAGGCCACCAGCGAATTGCAAACCTGGGCCTACGACGCCGGCGCGAACCAGTGGCAGCGAATGAGCCCGGCTGCTGAGCCGCAGTCGTCGGGAAATCGGGCCCGCAACCTGATTTTCGCACCGGAGCTGAACCTGGCAATTCTCGAGAACTGCACCAGCCGGCCGCGGGAGCAGCAGGTTTGGACGTACCGCTATGCCGAGGCTCCTGTGGCCGCGAAGCCGCCAGCGGCGGCACCGTCGCCGCTGGTCGAGGACGTCGTTGTTTCGGTCCTGAACGCCAAACGCATCGAGATTTCGTGGACGGCCGCCGCCGATCCGGGCGTGGCCGGCTACCACGTCGAGCGGGCTGCGGTGGAGGTTTACAGCGACGACCAGCTCCAGCGGCTGAAGTCGCGGACGCCGCCGCTGGCCGAGCCGTCGGTCGGGGCCTTCCGCAAGATCGGGCCGTTTGAATCGCTCACGAAGGAGCCGACAACGGCGCTCGCGTTCGTCGATGAGGGCGTCGATCTGGATAAGCCGCAGGTTATCGAAGGCGACGCGACCTACGATCGGGAACTTCATCCGGAGCACGTGGATGCCGGCGGCCGGCCGTATCGCCGCGCGGTGTTCGCCTACCGCGTGCGCAGCGTGAACAAGCGGGGCGAGAGCAGCGGCCCCTCGCCGGCAGTGTTCACGATTCCTTCCTCGCCGCAGCAAGTCTTCTCGCGCGAGGAAGGCACGACCTGCCAGGTCAAATGGGCCGCCAATCCCGAGCGAGGCATCTGCGGCTACCGCGTCTATCGGATGGACGGCCGTTTCGACAAGGAGCCGATCTCGCGGCTCACGCCTGATCCGCTCGCGGCCACGACCTATGCCGATCCCGCGGCCGGCAAGCAGTCGCGGCGGTACTACATCGTCGCCGTCGACGCCCTCGGCCAGGAAGGCCTGCCCTCCGCGCCCGTCTGGTTCCAGCGCGAGTGGCGGCAGTTCTACCTGCCCTTCATCGGCGAGTGGCACCAGTAGCAGCTTGGCGCTGGTGGGCGACTAATCCGCCGCAGGGGCGGCCGGCCGGCGTCGTCCTCGCTGTCCCCCAGGCGCTGCTCCTGGGCCTGGACGATGTGGCGGATTTGCGGCTGATAAATCTCCAGGAGCGGGTTATAACCAGAGCCGCCCGAAGCGCTGCGCCACGATGAAAATGGATCGCAGTTCTCGAGATACAGCATGAACCGGTGAAATCCGTAGAGGGCGGCGAGCAGGCCGAGGGGTATTAGAATCCAGGCAATCAGCATGGTATGAACCCTCCAGTCTGTATGTAATTCGACATAGAACCATTCTTCTTGGCGCGACCCATGACACGGGGCTTTTGCCTGAGCGTTGCCTTTGTGCTGCTCATCGCCGCCACGGCGCTGGCCGAAGATGCCCGCCCGCGGTTGCTCGTGCTCACCGACATCGGCGGCGACCCGGACGACACGCAGTCGCTGGTGCGGCTGCTGGTGCACAGCAACGAGTTCGAGATCGAAGGGCTGATTGCGTCGGCTGCGGGCGTGCCGGGAGAATTGAAGGAGGCCATAACGCGGCCCGATCTGATCCGTCAAGTTGTCGAGGCGTATGGCCAAGTGCAGCCGAATCTGGCGAAACATGCCGCGGCGTTTCCGTCCGCGGAGAACCTGT
>DASRJB010000499.1:0-2284 GCA_035649715.1 Pirellulaceae bacterium | reverse complement strand
CCGACCGGGTGCTGGTGGAAGTGCTGGAGGGCCTGCCCGACGAATGGAACTGGAGCTTCGTTCCGCCGACGCCCAGCGAGCGCTGGACGCAGCGCGACCTGGCCTTTGTCGAGCTGCCGCGCAAGTACACCAGCCACGGCGTGATCGACGACCGCACGAGCCCGCTGGTCCTCTGGGCGCACACCGAGATGAAGCTGCCTACCGGCAAGCATCGCCTGCTCCTCCGCTCGCGGAGCGCCGCCCGGCTATTTGTCGATGGCAGGCTGGTCGTCGAGAACGCGTTCCAGTCGGGCAAGACCGACGGGCACAACGCCTATAAACCTGTCGAGAGCGCGGTCTCGCCGCGGATTCGCCCGCTGCAGCCGGGAGACTCCGAAAACGTCGCCGAGGCGGAGTTGTCCGGCGGCGCGCACCGGCTGAAGCTGGAGATCTTTGTCGGCGGCAAGAAGCGGCGGCCGGAAGTCGGCGAGACGAGCGTTTCGATCGCTCCGGCCGGCACGGACGATTTCCAGGTCATTGGACACGTTGGCGACCAGACGACCAGCTTTCCGCTGACCGATGCCGGCTGGCAGGCCTGGGAGCCGGCCACGCGCGCCGAGCTGATCGGCATCAATCAGCGCCGCCGCAGCGAGGCCTCCGCGGAATACGCCAAGTATTGGGATCGCCGGCACTCCTGGGCCCGCGACCTGGCGGGGCGGGCCTCGGGCCTGCCCTATGACTCGATCGACGCCTACATCGACGCCAGGCTCGCCGCTGAAAAGGTTGCGCCCGCCGCATTGATCGACGACTACGGTTTCGTGCGCCGCGTCTATCTCGACACTCTCGGCGTCACGCCGACCAAGGACCAGGTCGCGGCGTTCATCGCCGACCCGCGGGCGGATAAGCGGGCGAAATTGATCGACGAATTGCTGGCGCAGCCCGGCTGGGCCGACAACTGGGTCGGCTACTGGCAGGACGTGCTGGCCGAGAACCCGAACATCGTCAATCCGACGCTGAACAACACCGGGCCGTTCCGCTGGTGGCTCTACGAGGCCCTGCTCGACAACAAGCCGCTCGACCGCTTTGCGACTGAGCTGATCCTGATGGAGGGCTCGCAGCGGTACGGCGGCACGGCCGGCTTTGCGGTCGCGACCGAGAACGACGCCCCGCTGGCGGCCAAGGCCCAGAACCTGGGCCTGGCGTTCCTGGCCTGCGACATGCGGTGCGCCCGCTGCCACGACGCGCCGCACCACGACTTCTCGCAGGAGGACCTGTTCCGCCTGGCGGCCATGCTGCACCGCGGCACGCAGACGCTGCCCAAGACCAGCACGATCCCCGGCGACGAGAAGTCGCACGCCTCGCTGATCGTCAAGGTCACGCTCAAGCCCGGGCAGAAGATCGCGCCGCAGTGGCCGTTCGATGGTGAATTTCAGCGCGAGCTGCCGGCCGAGTGGCTGGCTAACCCGGCCGACCAGCGCGAGGAGCTGGCCTTCCGCATCACGTCGCCGCAGAATCCGCGGTTCGCGAAGGTTTTCGTCAATCGCCTCTGGCAGCGCTACCTGGGCCGCGGCCTGGTCGAGCCGATCGACGATTGGGAGACGGCGCAGCCGACGCATCCCGAGCTGCTGGAGTGGCTCGCCCGCGAGCTTCTCGCGCACGGCTACGACGCCAGGCACATCGCCCGGCTGATCCTGAATTCGCGGGCCTACCAGCGCGTCCCAACCGCGGACGCGGACCGCGCGCGGCTCGTCGCCGCTCCGCTGCGGCGGCGAATGACGGCCGAGCAGGTGCTCGATTCACTGCTGGTCGCCGCCGGCAAGGAGCTGCACGTCGAGGAGTTGAACCTCGATGTCTACGGCAGCCGGCTGGAGACGCAGTCGATCTCGCTGGGTCTGCCGGCGCGGGCCTGGCAGTTCACGACGATGGGGAATGAGCGCGACCGGCCGAGTCTCTCGCTGCCCGGTGCGCAAACCGCGGTCACGCTGCTGGAAACTTTTGGCTGGCGGGCTTCGCGGCAAGATCCGGCCAGCTACCGCGAGAAGGAGCCGACGGTCTTGCAGCCGGCGATCCTGGCCAACGGCGTCATCGCCCGGCGGATCGCGCAGCTGTCGGAGGACAGCGCCTTCGTGCCGCTGGCCCTGGCCGCGGAAACGCCCGCCGATTTTGTCGACTCCGTCTATCGCCAGGTCCTGTCGCGGAGGCCAACTGCCGACGAACGCGCACTGTTTGTCGAGTTGCTCGCGGAGGACTTCAGCCAGCGAAAGACCGGCGCTGCCCCGGGGCCGATTCCCGGCTGGCCCGCCCG
>DASRJB010000498.1:0-2186 GCA_035649715.1 Pirellulaceae bacterium | reverse complement strand
GGCGCGTACGGGAATGCATCCCGGCGGCCGAGGGCGAGTCGCAGCAATCCGACCAGACCGCCCACCATGGTGCCGAGCAGCAGGGTCAGCCACAGCAGTTGCCATGAGTCGGCGGCTGCGGCTGCGCCGAGCAGAGGTGCGAACCGTACGTCACCAAAGCCGAAGCCACCGCGGGAGATCAGCCAGACGATCAGATAGAGCCCGGCAGCGATTGCGGCCCCGGCAGCCGCCCTGACGGCGACCCAGGGGTCGCCCCCCAGAAACGCTGCCAGCAGCGAGGCCGCAGCCATCGCGAGCCAGGCCACCCGAGTCAGCTGCAGCGGCAACCAGCTGGTGCGTGCGTCGATGGCAGCAAGCAGTACTCCCAAGATGGCCAGCACGGACCACATCGGTTGGGCGTAGCGGGGGAGGCTGAGCCAGCTGAGCGTCGCGGCCACACCGGCAAGGACGCCGCAAGCGATCAGGAAGCGGCTGCTGCCAAGGTCGCGGTACTTCGGCTTGCCGTCGCCTGCAGCTGGTTCTGAAAGTCGCTGCAGTACCGGTCGCGCCAATAGTGCAGTCGTCAGTGCGATCGTGAGAGCAATGGCGCCAATGACCAACGCCTGCTCGATCACCCGGCGATCCTAATGCCGTCCGACCCTGCGATCTGGCTCATGCCGCATGCTCCGTCGGCGACCCGACCGGCCTGCGGAAGTGGGCGCCGTCCTCGGCACGCGCAGCCGCGGTCAGTCGGACCGCGAGCAACAAGGAGCACGTCTCGGCACCGGCCGCCAATTCGATCAGCTCTGGAGCCGCGACGCAGATCTGCTGGGCCAGCGCGAGATTTTCCCAGCCCGCGCGATGGAGCCGCCGCAATTGCAGCCTGGCCGGGCCAGCGGGCACCATGATCCGTCGCAGTGCGCGCACGTGCTGGTGAGAGATCTGGATCAGCCGACGCGCCGTGTCGGGGCTGATTCGGCGCAACGGACGGCCGTCCCGCCCATGAAGCAGGCGCTCGGCCACTCGAGCGGAAATGCCGGCAACGGCTGCTACATCATCAACGGTGAGCGAACCGCTTGCCATCAGGTAATGCAGTTGTGCGCGGAACGGACGCGCGTCCACCCATTGGCCGGTCAGTCCAGCGCCTTCGGCACGCACCGTCATGCCAAAATCCCTTCGTCGAAGCCTCCTATCTGTAGAAGGCTTCGCGAAGAGGCCGAATGTTAACGGGCGCCGGAAACTTGCACGATCCTCTTGACCAGACGTCCATTACCGCAAGAAATTACGGCGCAACGTGCGGCAAAGACCTAGCGCTGGGCGCGGACGAAGCCGGCTTCCTTGGCCGCCTCCTCGCTGTTGAACCAGACCTCGGCGGAGGTGCGACCGTAGCCGGCCGATTCTGGAACGTGGTACTTCATCGATCGCTCGTTGCCCTTGATGGTGAAGCCCTCAGGCGGCTCGCTGCCGACGTAGACGCCCTCGCCTTCATACTTTCGCTTTCCGCTGCCCGAAGGCGCCGCCACCTCGCTCAACAAGGTTGCCGCTTGATCCTCTGCAGGAGCCGCATCGGCCACCGCCTCGCCAGGCGCGGCCGACTCGGCCGCCTCGGGACCCGTTGTTTCGCCGAGGGCGTCGCTGATCATCGTGGTCTCCGGCGATTCGTCGACGACAGCGGTGGTTTCGGCCGCTGCCTCGAAGTCGCCGCCCTCAGCCGGCTGATCTGGAACCGCTGACCCGTCTGCCTCGAGATTGAGCAGGTGTGCCGATTGTCCGCTCTGAGGGTCGTCGCCTGCGTCGGCCCCCGCCGCATCGACAAAAGAAGCTCCTGCCGCGCTCTCCGCGGTGGTGGGCCTAGCTGTTTCCGCGGGCCTGGGAGGCGCGTACGGCGTCGTTGGTCGAGCAGCCTGCCAATCGGCGTCCCGTCCACCCAGGAACCTCCGGACGACGAACACCGCGACTCCGGCGAGGCCGGCGGCTATGACCAGCCACTTGAGCCACCCGCCCTTTTTTTCCTTGGGCGGCTCCACCTCACCCTTCGCCGCCGCGACCGCAGCTTTGCCTCGCTTCGTTGCCTCGGCCACGATCGGAGCTGCCGCGGCAGCGCTCAATGCTTCGGTGAGCTTGGGCACGATCTCGCTGGACACCTTGCCGCGCGCGGCCTCAACAGCGGGACTGACCCGTTCGAGCGCTTCGTCAAAGACCGGAGC
>DASRJB010000497.1:0-3342 GCA_035649715.1 Pirellulaceae bacterium | reverse complement strand
CGCCCGCCAAGATCGCGGGCGAGCCGGTTGCGAAGCTGCTCGACCTGCTCAAAGAGCCAGAGGACCGCACGCGGTACCGCGCCCGCATCGAGCTGAGCGGCCGGCCCACGGGCGAAGTGCTCGCGGCAACGAAGAGCTGGCTGGCGTCGCAGAACCAGAGCGATCCGCAGTACGAGCATCACGCGCTGGAGGCCCTCTGGCTGCACCAGCACCACAACGTCGTCGACACGTCGCTCCTGGAGCGGATGCTCGCCTCGCCCGACTTCCACGCCCGTGCGGCTGCGGTCCGCGTGCTCTGCTATTGGCGCGACCGCGCCAGCAACTCGCTCGACCTCCTGAAGAAGGCCGCCGCCGACCAGCACCCGCGGGTGCGGCTGGAGGCGGTGCGGGCCGCGAGCTTCTTCACCGCTCCGGAGGCGGTCGAGGTGCCGATCATCGCGGCCGAATACCCGGTCGATACGTACATCGACTTCGTCAGCCGCGAGACGATGAAGACGCTCGACCCCTACGTCCAGCGGGCCCTGGCGGCCAATGAGCGAATCAACTTCTCGACCGACATGGGCGCTCGCTATTTCCTGCGCAACGTGAGCACCGAGCAGCTCCTGAAGGAAAACCGCACGCGGCCGGTGCTGCTGGAGATGCTCCTGCGGCCGGGACTGCAGGACCCGCTCCGCCGCGAGGCCGTGGCGAGCCTGGCCGCGCTCGACAAGAAGAGCGAGCTGGCCGTCGTGATCGACACGATCAAGCTGCTCGATGCCAAGGAGACCAACGTCAACGTGAGCGTCGTGTTCGACCTCGTCCGCCAGCTCACCGGACGCAGCAGCCGCGAATTGGCCGCCGCCAGAACCGAGCTCCAGCGCCTGGCGACCGCGGCCCGGCAGCCGGTGTTCCGGCAGATCGGTTACGTGTCGCTGATCAACGTCGATGGCCAGATCGATCCGGCCTGGAACCTGGCGACGAAGGACGCCAAGGCGCTCTTGGATTTCGTCTCGGCCATGCCGCTGATCGCGGACCCGACGGTGCGGGCGGCCCTGTATGAAAAGGTACTGCCGCTCCTGGACAGTTTGCCCGGTCCGCTGGCGGCATCCGCCGGCAAGGGCACGCTCGGCCGCTACGTGCGCGTCGAATTGCCTGGCCGCGGCACGCTGACCTTGGCCGAGGTCGAAGTGACCAGCGGCGGCGTCAACATCGCCCGCAAGGGCCGCGCCAGCCAGAAGAACACCTCCAGCGGCGGCGACGCCAGCCGCGGCATCGACGGCAACAAGAGCGGCGTCTACGGCGACGGCGGCCAGACTCACACGGAGGAAAACACCAACCGGCCCTACTGGGAGGTCGATCTGGGCGAGGAAGTGCCCATCGAAGAGATCGCCGTCTACAACCGCACCGAGGGGACGCTCGGCAATCGACTGGACGGCTTCACGCTCTCCGTCCTGGACGCCAAGCGCGGCGAAGTCTTCAAGCAAGATCGAATCGCCGCGCCCGCCCCGAGCATCAACGTCGAATTGTCCGGCAGCGGTCCCGCCGCGAGCGTCCGCCGCGCGGCGATGACCGCCATCACGCAAGTCCGCGGCAAGGAAGGCGAGGCCTTCACCGCGCTGGCCAAATTCGTGATCGATGGCAACGACCGCCTCGCCGCGATCCGCGCCCTCCAGCGGATTCCGCGGACCTACTGGGCCAAGGACCTCGCCAAACCGCTGCTCGAGCCGATCGTCGCCGACGTGAAGAAAACGCCGGTCGCCGACCGAACATCGCCGGCGGTCCTCGATTCGCTGGAGTTCGCCGACGCGCTGGTCAGCCTCTTGCCCGCGGGCGAAGCGAAGCTGCGGCGGGCCGAGCTGCGCGAGCTGGGCGTCCGCGTCATCCGCCTGGGTACGATCTTCGAGAAGATGGCCTTCGACAAGGAAATCCTCGTCCTCCAGGCGGGCAAGCCGGTCGAGTTCCTGCTGGAGAACACCGACCTGATGCCCCACAACTTCGTCATCGCCCAGCCCGGCTCGCTGGAAGAGATCGGCCTGCTCTCCGAAGCGAGCGCGCAGGACCCAAAGTTCGCCGTGCGGCAGTTTGTGCCGCTGTCGCCCAAAGTGCTCGCCGGCAGCCGGCTGATGCAGCCGCGGGATTCGCAGCGGCTAAGCTTTACCGCGCCCGCGGCGGTGGGCGTTTACCCGTACGTCTGCACGTATCCCGGTCACTGGCGGCGGATGCACGGCGCGCTGTACGTCGTGAACGACCTCGACGCTTACGAGGCCAACCCCGAAGCGTATCTGGCGGCCAACGCGATCCCCATCAAGGACGAGCTGCTGAAGGACCGCCGCCCGCGGACCGAGTGGAAGCTCGAGGATCTGGCGGACGCGGTGAGCCACCTGGAAAGCGGCCGCTCGTTCGCCAATGCCAAGCAGATGTTTACGGCTGCCAGCTGCGTCGCCTGCCACAAGCTCGACGGCGTCGGCAACCAGCTCGGCCCCGACCTGGCGCAGCTCGACGCGAAGCTGCAGCCGCTGGATCTGCTGAAGGAGCTGCTCGATCCTTCGGCGAAGATCAACGAGAAGTTCCAGACGCAGGTCTTTCAGCTGGAATCGGGCGTGACGGTCACCGGCCTGGTGATCGAGGAAACGCCGGCCGTGATCAAGCTCGTCGAGAACCCGCTGGCCAAGGCGGCCGCGACCGAGATCAAGGTCGCCGACATCACGGCCCGCAAGAAGTCGGCCACGTCGATCATGCCCAAGGGGCTGCTCGACAAGCTGACCCGCGAGGAGATCCTCGACCTGATCGCCTTCCTGCACGCCCGCGGCAAGAAGGACCACGCCGCCTTCTCCGCCCCCGCCGGCGGCCCCGGCCACGGCGCCCACGGCGGCCACGGGCACTAATGGCTGGTGCCTCCGTCCCCGCGGGCGTCCGAGGAAACCCAAATAATTTCGCCTGACCCTTTTCACCCCCCTACTGCTTGTTGAATAAGGATTTCTCGTTTCTACTCGTTTGTTCCGATCGAATCGCACACGACTTTTTCGGGAGAAGACTCGTGAAGAACTCACTGGCACTTATCGTAGCGGGGACGTCGATTTTTGTTTTCACACAGGTAGCTGATGCTCAATTTGGATATCTGCAAACTACGTCGTATTACGCGCCGGCTCCGACGACTACGTACTACGCGCCGACAACGACTACCTACTACGCGCCGACAACGACTTCCTACTACGCGCCGACTACGACTGCCTACTACGCTCCGACAACGACTGCCTACTACGCTCCGACGACGACTGCCTACTACGCTCCGACGATGACTGCCTACTACGCTCCAACGACTGCCTACTACGCTCCGACCGTTGCTTACTATCCAACTTCGGC
>DASRJB010000496.1:0-3457 GCA_035649715.1 Pirellulaceae bacterium | reverse complement strand
GCGCATGACGTAACAGACTGGAGGCACTGGAGTTATGTCGAAAACGGCACGCGGAAGTTTCTGTCGGCTATGCGCGCATGGCCCAGGCAGCGGCAACGGTGGCTGCCCGGCATCGGGCTAGAGGAATGTGGCGCATGACCTCCGAATCCTACTTCCGAATCGCGCTAGTCGCGGTGATTGTGCCGACGATGGCTGTCGCGGTCTGGCACCGGCTGCGGGCCAGATCGGGCGAACGCATCTCGCACAAGGACGAAGGCTATTTGTTCGCACTTGTGCTCCGGCTGGCGGGCCTCTGGCTTTGGGTCGTCACCTTTGCCTACCTGCTGTATCCGCAATCCGTCCTGTGGGCGAGCCTGCCCTGGCCGGGGTGGCTGCGCTGGATCGGGCTCGTCACCGGCGCTCTGTGCATCGTCCTGATGTACTGGACGCTGTCGAGCCTGGGCAAGAACCTCACCGACACCGTCGTCACGCGGGCCCAGGCTACGCTGGTCACGCACGGCCCGTACCGCTGGGTTCGCCATCCGTTCTATGTCACGGCCGCGCTGCTCATGGCTTCGCTGACGTTGCTGACCGCCAACTGGCTCATCGGCGTCAGCAGCCTGGCGGTCATGGCTTTGCTGGCCCTGCGAACCCCCAAGGAGGAACAGAAACTGATCGAGCGATTTGGCGACGATTACCGGCGGTACATGGCCACCACGGGCCGGTATTTGCCCAGGTTGTCACGCTGATTGGCCCGTCACTTCACCTGCGCAGACAAACCCAAATACCGAGCCCAACCTTGCCTTATCCCGCCCCCACGCCGCGGTCGAAGGCATCTTGGTCGCGGAGCGACAGGGCCAGCGTGGATTCGAAGAGCGTGGTCGAGATCTGCCAGGTCGGGTTCTGGTCGGTGTGAGCGTTGCAGTGCGAGGCGATCAGGTGATAGAGGAACTTGAAGAGCCGGCGGGGAACGCGGAGCATGCGGAAAGCTTCGATCATCCGCTGGTGGGTTAGGGCCGAATCAAAGAGGTCGGCGAGCGCGGGCTTCGCGCCGGGTTTGGCACAGGCTTTCAGCCGGGCGGTGGCTACGTCATAGAGCGCCTCGCCCGTCCACTCAAACGACGGGATCATGTTCTGCTTGTCGAGCCGGGCTCGCTGATAAAAGTCGCGATCTTCCCGCTCGATGAACCGCGTCAGCTCAATCGGCAGCATCAGCTTGAGGCCCAGCCCCGGATGTTTCAGAAATTTGTTGTCGAGCATCGGCCAAAGCAGCGCTTTCATCAGCTCCGCCGAGCCGTTGACCAGGTGCGGCTCGTCCAGCCGATCGACCAGCACGATCAGGCCGCTGTGGCCCAGCGACAAGAGCAGCCCCTGCAATTTCATGAGCAGCTCGTAGCGATCGTCCGTGCTGTCCTTATTCGGCAGCGGCTGCCCGGAAAGCTCTGCCGGCAGGAACTGCATCAGCACCTGCCGCAGCGGGTTGGTTTCGCGGATGCCGACTCGCATTCGGCCGAGCACGCCGCGGGCCAGCCAGAAATTCCTCCAGGCCTGCCCGCCATAGGCCACGATGATCAGCACCAGCAGCACCAAGAGCGCGGTCAGGCCCCAGCCGAGCGCGAGTTGCCAGTAGGATTTCCAGGACTGGAACCTCAGCCGCCGCCGCAGCCGGTGCCAGCGGCCCTTGAAGGTCTCGGCCGTCGATTGGTCGTAGCAGGCCGCGAGGATGAGCAGGTCGCGGGCCTGGTTCTGGTCGAGCGAGTCCACGTCGCTGGCCGAGATCTGGCAGACGACGGCCTGGCTGGGCTGCTTGACTTCCAGCACGCGATCGACGAGGCCCGTCACCGCCAGCGAGAGGACCGCGTCCATGTGGTCCCAGAGCTTGAACTGGGCCAGCACCCGCTCGGGCTTGCGGTTGCGTTTCGAGAGGCGGTCGCGGAAGCGATCGAGGAACGGATTGAAGTCGTCGTAGTGGATGACGAACAGCCGCTTGCCCGGATGCCGCTCGTTGTAGTGCTCCAGGTGCCGGGCAAGCTGCAGCCGCATCGCCGTTTTGCCCGATCCCTTTTCGCCGAAGATGATCGAAGTGGCCGGCTCGGACGGATCGCCGTAGACCTTGTCCCAGGTCGGGTGATAGGTGCTCTCGATGCAGTGCTCTTTGAAGACCGGGTCGGTCTGCGCATCCTCCTCCGCGAACGGATTGCGGGCGATGCCGTGGTGGTCGAGGAACTGCTGAACTTTCATGGTTGTCAGTAGTCAGTCGTCAGTAGTCAGTTGATATTGGCCTTGAACCAACTGACCACTGACAACTGACAACTGATAAGTTTCCTACTTCACCTTGAGGCTCTTCAGCATCTCCTGAAAGCCCTTCTCCGCTTCGCCGATGGCGGCCTTGGGGCCGTAGAGCTTGAGGAAGTAGTTGCCGGCGTCTTTGGTGACCACGATCGCGCCGAGCATGCGATAGTTTTCGCGGAGGGTCGTCTTGCCGCCGGCAAAGGGGCCGCCCGGCGTGTCCTTGTAGGTGCCGGCCAGATCGACGACGTGAATCTCGCAGCCGCTGACGGTGAGCTTGTCCTGCTTGGGCTTGACGGCCGCGCCGCCTTCGCCCACGAACTGGCCGATCCAGCGGTCGATGTTGCTTTCGATCGTGCCGCCGGCGCCCATCGCGGTCAGGCGTCCGGGAGTCTCCTCGCCTTTGGCGGCCGGAGTGGCGAACTCGGCCTCGACGATTCGCGTCGCGGGCTGCTTCTTCGTCCAGCCCGCAGGCGCGGTGAACGAGAGCTTGCCTTCGCCGATGGAGAAGTTGGTCGGTGCCGCGGCCTCCTGGGCCAGTGCCGGGCCGGCAACCAGCAACGTAGCAGCCAGCAGCGAGAGCATCCGCATGGTAGTTCCTCGGGTGAGCAAAGTGGTATTGCCCTGCCGCCTCTGGTCGCGACGCAGCATCAGGCGTTCATAGTAAAGAGCACGTAGGCGAGCACCGCAACCAGTGCCACACAGACAATCGCCAGGAAAATCAGCAAGCCCGCGCTCAAGCCACCGCTGCTGCCGCCTTTCTTGGACTGATAGCGCGAGACGGAGCTCGCGGCGCGGGTCACGCCGCTGGCCGCCGGCGCGATGGCCAGGGCGGGCGTATTGGCCGCCTGCAAGTTGGGAAACAGTTTCCCTGCATTCTGCCAATCGCTCCAGCCTTCGCGCCAGACCAGCGAGTCGCTGCTGACGCGGCCCTCGGCGATCCACTTGCGCATCACGTCGCCGCGGGCCGGGCCGAACTGCCCGCCGCTGGGCGGCCGGACGTACCAGATCGCCCCGGGGGCCTCGGCGATTGGATCGCCGACGCTCGGGGTGGGCAAAGGCGCGGGCTGCGCGGGCATCGCCGGCGCCCGCGGGGCCGGCATCGGCAGGGTCGGCGCGGGAACCGGGGCAGCGGGCATGACGGCTGCGGGCATCGCCGGTGCAGCGGTGGCGATGGCCGCACCGCCGG
>DASRJB010000495.1:0-6751 GCA_035649715.1 Pirellulaceae bacterium | reverse complement strand
CATCGACCAGCGGCGGCGTGGTTTGTAGCGCTGCCAGCTCGGGTGTCGGTCCCAGAAACGCGGCCGCTTCCTCGGCCGTCATCGACTTGCGGACGTGCGTCATCCGCATCGGACGCGACACGCCCGGCGGCAGAGTTGACGGCTGAATGATACTGCCGGTCGAGGTGAGCTGCTGGATGGCCCGCGTCGCCGCGTCGAGATTCGAGAGCATCTCCGACGGCAGGCGCGTCGAAGTCGGCATGCCCGCAACGTCGGTCGTGGCGGGGGACGGGCCGTCGCTCTTTGGCGGGCTGGGGGCGCGGCCGGCGTCGGTCAGCGCCTGCAGCATTGCACGGCAGCTCTCATACCGGTCGGCGGGCTTCTTTGCCAGCGCCTTGGAGAGCACGGCCTGGTCGGCTTCCGACAGGCCGTTCAAGCGCGGCTTGGCGTTGAGGTGCTGGGCCGCCAGCTGGGCCGCCGTGCGGCCCGGAAACGGCAGCGAGCCCGTCAGCATCTCCTGAAACACGATCGCCAGGCTGTACTGGTCGCTCTTGCGGCTGGGGCGGCCTTCGAACACTTCGGGCGGAGCATAGACGGGCGTGAGGCCGCCCATCATCGAGGCGGTATGGTCGTGGATGTCCTTGACCAGGCCGAAGTCGGCGACCTTGACGCGGCCGCCCAAGATCAGCAGGTTCTCGGGTTTGACGTCGAGGTGCTGGAGCGAGTGCTGCTCGCTCATGTAGTCCAGCGCGTCGGCCGAGTCCCGCATGTTGGAGAGCAGCTCTTCGCGCTCGATGCCCTGCAGCCCGGCTTTCTTGCACTCGTCAAAACGGTCCTTGAGGCTGCAATCGGCGAGCTCCGTGACGATCAGCAGTTGCCCTTCGACGACTTCGATCCGCTCCAGCGAGAGAAGGAACGGGTGCCGCACGGTCTTGATGCGGTTGAGGGCCTTGAGTTCGCGGGCGGCGCGGTCCTCGTCCAGCAGGCCATAGACGAACTTGATCGCCTTGACCAGCCCGCCCGGCGCTTCGGCCGTCCAGACTTCGCCATAGCCACCCGCGCCGATCCGCTTCACGAGCTTATACCCGGGAATCGGCTCGTTGGTAGTTCGGGAGGGGTTTGCAGCAGGGGTCACTGGGCGGAGGGGTCAGGAGTCAGGGGTCAGTGAGGCGAGCGGGAGGCGTGAGCCTCCCGATAGCGACGTTCTGGGCGGGACCGAATGATCGGCCGGCTCACGCCGGCCGCTCGCCTATTCGGCGCGCAGCCTACCGTCCACCTGAACTCTGGCTTACGATTCACCGCGGGCGAATTATCTTTCCCACCCGGCGCCACTTCGCGCCACAATCCGCACGACCGTTAAGACAGACCTTCGCCCACCGAAATAGCCGCGGGAGAGTAGCGCACGTAGGTCGGCACTTCCGGGCCGACCGGACAGCCTGTTACGCCCCCAGCGAGAGGCCGTCGATCGGCCAGTCGATGGTTTGGGGGCGGCCAAAGTGGTCGCCTTGAGCGAGGCGGCAGCCGAGCTCGTGGCAGGTGCGGGCTTCGTTCTCGGAGTGCACGCCGCAGGCGATCAGCTGCGCGCCGATCTGCTGGGCGGCTTCCACCAGGGCCTTGATTTGCTGCTGCCGCTGCGTGCTCTTATCGACGCCGCGGGCCAGGGCTGGCGTGAGCTTGAGGAAGTCCGGCGGGAACTGCTCCTGGGCCTTGATCTGGTGCGGCGAGCCGGCGAAGCCGTCGTAGGCCACGCCGATCTTCAGGTCCCGCAGCCGGGCCAGGAAGTCGCGGAAGTAAGGAATATCGACGACGGCCGTGTCGGGAATCTCGGCCACGATCTTCTTGTTGCCCGCCAGCTTCGCTAGCCGGGCCAGCGAGGACGGCAGGGCGTCGGCGCCGACTTCCGCCGGCTGCAGGCTGACAAACAGCATCGTGGCGTCGGCCAGGCGGGCCAGGTGCTCGGCGGCGATCAGGCGATGGATCTGATTCATCCGCTCGGTGAGGCGGCAATCGGTGCTGTCGAGAATCTGCTGGGCCTGCGGCGGATCGCCGGGCAGCTGCGAGCGGCGGATCGCCTCGAAGCCGACGCAGCGGTTCTCGGCCAGGTCGAAGATCGGCTGGAAGCGGTTGCGGGCGGCCCGGTGCAGCAGGGTCTCGTGCGTCCGGCGGACGGCGAGGATCAAATCGGCGACGGCGTCATCGACGCGGTCCTCGCCCAATTCGCCGCGGCCGGAGTCCATCACCTGCGTGACGGTCTTGCGGACTTCGTCGCTGCCGCCGCGCTTAAAGCTGAACTCGACGTCGGCGATCACGAACAGATCGCCGTCGGTCAGGCGGTGCTCTTCGATCCGCTTGCCATTGACGAAGGTACCGTTTGTGCTCTTCAGATCACGTAGTCGATACAAGCCGCCCTCGCGGACGATCTCGGCATGCTCGCGCGAGACCCGCGAGGAGAGGATCTGGTAGTCGCACGATTCGTTGCGGCCCAGGGTGAAGGGGAAGCTTTCCAGCGTGATCCGTTCGGTTTCCTTGCCGGGGATGTCGCGCTCCAGCCAGGCGGTAGCGCTGGAAGTGCCGGGGAGAATTGTCGTGCGCATGATTGCTCCAAGTCGGCCGAAACGAGGGCGCGGGCCTTAGGAAACGTAGCATGCAGGACGAAAGGCCAAGAACCAACGGACCAAAGAATCGAAGGGAATACTGTTGCCTTTGGTTCTTCGGTTCTTTGGTATTTCCGCTACAACCGGCCCGGCAGGTTTTTGTTTAGCGCGTTTGCTGCGCCGGAAAATCCTGACCTAGGCTTGGATTGCGAAGTTCCGCGCGCGAAACCGCGCAGACTGGCATCGCTCCACCGGACCGAAGGATCTGCCGATGAATCCCCGTGCGTTCGCGATTTTGATCGTTTCGCCCGACCGCGGCACACTCCGCCGCCTGTCGAAGTTCCTGGAGGTGTTTGGCTACGACGTCCGGCAGGCGACGGATGGGCCGGAAGCCATCGCCGCCGCGGAATCGTCGCAACCGGACTTCTTGATCCTCGACGGCAGTTCCGGCAAGCCCGCCGACTTGCAGCTCTGCGGGCAGGTCCGCGGCGTCTGGCCCGACCGTTACTCCTACTGCCTGCTGCTCGTCGAGCGTCCCTCCGTCGCGGACATCACGTCTGCCCTGGAACTGGGCTGCGACGACTTCCTGGCCGCGCCGATCGTCTTTGGCGAATTACTGGCGCGGCTGCGGACCGGAGCACGGGTGCTGGAGTTCGAGCGGCGGCTCTCCGAACAAGCCGGCTTCGATCCGACCACCGGTCTGGCCGACAAAGCGGGCCTGGCCGCCGCGCTGGCCAAGCGAGCGAGCATGGCCAAGGGCAGCGCCGGCTGGCTGACGCTCATCGACCCCGACTATTTCCAGCGCTTCACCGACCGCTACGGCCGCCGCCCGGCGCAGGACCTGCTGCGGCAGGTGGCCGACAAGGTTCAGGCCCGCTGTGGGCTGGAAGCCTTTGCCGCATCGCTCGGCGACGACCGCCTTGCGATCCTGTTGCCGGCCAGCGGCAGCGAGACGGCGGTGGCCTGGGCCGAGCAGGTGCTGGCCTCGCTGGCCGAAGAGACCTTCACGCTGGGCGACCAGTCGCTCAAGCTGACCGCCAGCTGCGGCCTGACCGAGCTGGGCGTCGGCGAGACCCTGGACGTCGTCCTGGCCCGCGCCCAGCGGAGCCTCCAGCTCGCCAAGAGCTCCGGCCGCAACTGCGTCGTGACCAGCAACGAGGTCGATCGCGACGCCGAGCAGTGGAACGAGATCGCCGCCGACGGCAAGCTGTTCACCACCACGCAGGCCCGCGACGTGATGTCGCCGTGCCCCGTGCTGATTCATCTCGACGAAACCTTCGACCAGGCCCACGCGATGCTGCAGCTCGCCGGCCTGCCCAGCGCCCCGGTCGTCGATGGCGACGGCCGCCTGGCGGGCGTCGTCTCGCTCGATCAGCTCGCCGCGGCCCGCCTCCGCAATCCCAAGGCGCGCACGACCGCGGCCAACAGCTCCGTGCGGCTGGTGCGGCAGGTGATGTCCACCGAAGTGACGAAGTTCGAAGAGGCCACGCCGCTCTCGACGCTGATGGAGTTCTTCACCGGCGACGGCACGCCGCTGGCGGTCGTCGTCCGCGACAAGCGGCCCCGGGGCCTGATCCATTGCCAAGGGCTGGCCTCGCTCAACGACCGGCTGACGGCCGATCACTTCGTCGCCACCAAGCCTCGCACCGGAGCCAGCGAGGACTTGCTGGTTCCCGATCTGGCGATCGCGGAATAGAGCGATCACAATGCACCGCGTTCCAGAGTCGCGACAGCGGTCGCGGTCCTCGCGGTGCCCGCATGAGCTCCGACGCCGAAGCCCCGAAGGCCGATTGTTATTCCGCCGGCGAACGCGGCGCGATGGTCTATTGGCAGGAACTCCGCGGCTGGGCGCTGGGTCCCCTGCTTACCGCGCTTAGTAACTGCGGCCTGACGGCAGACCACATCACGGCGGTTTCGTTGACGCTGGGCCTGGCGTTTTGCCCGCTCTGGCTCTGGCCGGGCAGTCCGCCGTGGGCCAAGCCGGCGGCGCTCTTGGCTTTGGCTCTACACGTGCTGCTGGATGGCCTCGACGGGCCGCTCGCCAGGCATCAGGGCACGGCGTCGCGTCGCGGCTCGTTCACCGACACGCTGGCCGACCAGATCGTGGTCACCGCCACCACGCTCGCGCTGATGGCCTCGAACCCGCCGCTAGTCGGCGTGTGGGCTGGCGGGTCGTACGTCTTCCTGTATGCGATGGTTGTCGCGTTTGCGATGGTCCGCACCGCCCTGAGCGTGCCGTACACCTGGCTCATCCGCCCGCGGTTCTGGGTCTATGCCTGGATTGCCGTCGAGCTGTACCTGCTCGCCGGCTGGCTCGAGCTGATTATCGTTGCCTTCTCGGCCGTCCTCGCGATCAAGCTGGCGACCGGCTTCATCGCCATCCGTCGGCTGCTTTAGCTGGCGGCAGTCAATCGTCTGCGAGATTGAGTGCGGCGGAGGGCCGCGCCGCCGAATCCAACAACGGCGAAGCTGAAAAAGACAAAGGTCGATGGCTCCGGGACGGTATTGATGCTGACGTTATCGACGCGCGACGTGCCGCCAGCAGCGACCGCACCGCCCTCCGCGGAAACAGCTGAGCGATCGACCAGCCGTATACCCACAATGTTGTTCGGAAGGGAGATCGCAAATGAGAAGATGGGGGAGCTTGTGGCGCTGGTCCAGAATGGATTGGGAGCCGCGTTTGCCAGCACCACGTAGTTCACCAAGTCCGTGAAAAGTGTGCCGTCCAGAGTTGTTTGGACCTTGAAATCACGCGGGCCAGTGTTGGAGCTGGTCTGGTCGAAGTTCAGCTGCAGATTCGTTAGTCCCGCTGCGTTGAACGCAAACTGGTAGTAGTCTCCGACGGCCCACTCGTTTGACGAGAGCGAATTTCCGGAGCCATTGCCAACTGGAGTTGACCAGTCTGTCGCTGCACTTGCATGAACACCGGATGCAGTTCCTATCCCTGCATCCGCCAGAATTCCACCAATCGTGGCGCTGTTGTTCAAGTCGGCGGGTGGACTCGTTTCGAACGTCCAGCGTGCGATGAGGGCCGCGCTGGCCTGGTTGGCTACGAGAAGGACAAGAGAGGCAAGCAAGAGGCGCTTCATCGGCGTTCCCTCATCTGCGGGGGCAGCGCTAACTTTCCTTAACAACTCCTATTTGCCGCCCACGCCGCTTTCCTGACAGTTAATGTTTGAAGAATTAGCATTGCGAAGTCTTGGCCGGACCCGATCGTCGCGGCGTTCTCCGTGGTTCTGGCACTCAATCTCGCCACCGGCATTGTGGCACTCCGCCGGCTGCTCTAACGGCCGGTCAAGGCCGCTTGGCCTTCTCGGCTGCCTTGCGGGCGACGTATTCGGCGAGAATCTCGTCGGGCTTCTCGTAGAAATAGTCGCGGCAGCCGGTGCAGCAGACGTAGTAGGTCTGGCCTTTGTGCATCACTTCGATCGTGCCCAGGCCGCCCGTCACGACGCACTCCCGCTGAGCGGTGTTTTTGCCAAAACCGCTTCCCTGCCGGGTGTAGCCGACTTCGGCCAGCCGCACGAGCTGGTCGCTCGTCGGGCTTTTTTTCTCCATCAGCACCAGCAGCCGATCGCCGCCGGCGACGAAGCGGAAGCTGAGCCGCTGCGGCAAGTCGCCCTGCGGTTTTTCGAGCGTGAGGACCAGCCGTTGCTCGTCGTCCAGTGTGCCGGCGTAACGGACCGCCTCGCCACCGGCCGCCGGCGTCGCCGCCAGGACGTACTGGCCGGCGTCCTTGCCCGTCGTAAGCGAGAGCTGGCTGAAGAATTTGGCCTTCGGCGATTTGGCGACCAGCGCCGGGCCCTCCTTGCCGAAGCTCCAGGCCCAGTCGGCTTCTTCGATCCAGGTGTCGCGGGTGCTGCCGCGCTGCGGCTGAGCCACACCGCGCCAGGCGCCCACGAGTTGCTGGATTTTCTCCAGCCGCTCCTGCTGGGCGGCATGCTCCTTGTTCTTCGCGGGCGGAGCATCGTCAGCCAAAAGCAGCAGCGAGCCGGCGGCGACCATTAGGCAGGCGAGCGGGCGGATCATGGGAGGCCTCGCGGTGGGCGGCGGCGATTCAGACAACGTGTCTTATTCTAACCCCGCGCTCTGCCGTTTGTCGCGTCCCTAGTGCCCGTAGGCCGTTTGCACGTCGCGGCCCCGCACGAGCGACTCCACGCGGGCCGCCGGCGTAAAGA
>DASRJB010000494.1:0-4861 GCA_035649715.1 Pirellulaceae bacterium | reverse complement strand
CTGCCCGAGATTGGAGGGCTTGGGTCTCGCCCGCACGAGAACGATCTCCGACGACGGGATTTGTCCTTTCCAAGGTCATCCAAATCTCCAGCACGTCGATCTTTCCGGAATTCCGCTGACGGACACTTCGTTGGAGGCCCTGAGCGGATTGCCCAGGCTCAAACTGCTGCTGCTGGACAGCAACCTCACCACCGAGCATGCGCGGCAATCGTTCCGCGCGAAACGGCCCGGCGTTGTCGCCGGGCTCTCCAAGTGGCGAATACCTTTGCCCCCGCGGCCCTCTACGGCCTCGCGCCAGGCGGCAGATCCGGCGCAGGAGACTCAGCCGCGGCGGGCGCAGCGATGAACAAGAGGAGCAACAGCGAGCGGCGAATCATGGCGGCCTCTGGGTTGCGGCTGACTTCAAGTTGCCCAGTCTAGAGTTGCCCAGTCTAGTTGCGAGCCGCCGTCACCGCGTCTGCCGGCCGCCCGATTCCGCGGCGGGGTGCACCGTCTGGCCGCCGACGACCGTACGGGCGACGCGGATGTCTTTGATGCGGCCGGGATCGACCTCGTGTGGATCGCCTTCCAGCAGCACGAAGTCGGCCAGCTTGCCGGCGGCGAGCGAGCCCTTGTGGCGCTCCTCAAAGCTGGCGTAAGCGCCGTGCAGCGTGCAGATCTGGAGGGCCTCGGCGACGCTGATCCGCTGGTTTTCGCCCCAGACGCGGCCGGCATAGTCGGTGCGCGTGACCATGCTCTGGATCGCCATCAGCGGCTCGAACGGGCCGGGCACATAGTCCGATGCTCCGGCGACGCGGATGCCGTGGTCGAGAAACGAGCGGTGGGCGAACATCCACCGCACCCGCTCGTCGCCGTACTGGGCCCACTTGTCGCCGTGGTAGTAAACGTAGGTGTAAAACGGCGTCGGGATGACGCCGGCCGCGGCGATCCGCTTGAGCAGCTCGGGGTTGACCAGCGTGCAGTGCTCGATGCGGTGCCGCGTGCCTTCGCGCGGCGCGAGCCGCTGGGCCAGCTCGTAGGCGGTGAGCACCATGTCGATCGCCACGTCGCCGTTGGCGTGGACGCCGACCTGAAAGCCGGCCTGGTGCGCGGCGAGCACCGCGTCGTTCAGCTTGTCCTGCGTCGTGACGAGGATGCCGTAGTCGTTGGGCCGGCCGACGTAGGGCCGGCTCATCCGCATCGTCCGCTCCGAGGCCGAGCCGTCGCAAAACAGCTTTACGCCGCCGATCCGCAGGCGATCGCTGCCCATTCGCGCGCGGACGCCCGCCCGCTGCAAATCGGCCAGCAGTTCGGGCACGACCAGCAAGTAGGTCCGAAACAACATCTGCCCGGCGGCCAGCGCGTCCTGATAGGCCTGAAAGTCGTCCTTGCTCGCCTGCGCGTCGTGCACCGTCGTCAGGCCGGCGGCGGTCATCATCTCGGAGATCAGCTTCACGCCCGCCTGCCGCTCGCGCGGGCCGACCGCGGGCGTGCGCGTGCCGCGATCGACGACCTTGAGGGCCGTCTCGGCCACGAAGCCGGTCAATTCGCCATCGCTGCCTCTGCCGAACTTGCCGCCCTCGGGATCGGGCGTGTCCTTGGTAATGCCGAGCTGCTTGAAAGCCGCGCTATTGACGATCGCCGTGTGCCCGCCGCGATGCAGCACGCGGGCCGGATGGTCCGGCGCGGCCGCGTCGAGGTGCGTGCGCGTCAACGGCCCGTCCTTGAGCTTCGTGTCGTCGAACTTGAATCCCGCCACCCATTCGCCGGCCGGCGTCTTGGCCGCCCGCCCGCGCATGGCCGCTTGGATTTCGGCCACCGCGGGCCGGTTGCAATCGACGAACATCAGCTCGCTCACGCCGGAATCGGCCGGGTGCGTGTGGGCGTCGATGAACCCCGGCACCAGCGTCATTCCTTCCGCATCGATCACCCGCGTCCGCTTCGTCGCCAGCGCCTTAATTCGCTCCGTGCTCCCCACTGCCAGCAGACGGTCGCCGGTCACTGCGAGCGCCTCAGCCCGCGGCTGCCGCTCCTCCTGCGTGTAGATCTTGGCGTTGATCACGACCAGGTCGGGCCCGCCATCGACCTCGACCGGCGGCTCCTGCGCCCGGCCCAAAACCGGCAGGCAAGCGACGCCGCCGGCAGTGAGCGCGCCTTGCCATAAGAACGTCCGCCGCGAGCGGTTGCGTGAATCCATCGCTCTGGTCCTTTAGCCGGGGCCGACGGTGCCAAACAGCTTGACCCACCATTCGATGTACTGGCCGAGCAGTCCGCCATGCCCCCAGACCAAGAGCGGATAGTAGAGCCACATCACCGCGTAGAAGCCGTCCCAGCCCGTGGCCTCGCGCAGCCAGAACGCCGTGGCCAGCACCGGTCCGCAGCTGGGAACGTAGAGCGCGAGGCAAATCACCACGGCAGACAGTGCCAGCGGCAAGCAACCGCGTTTTTCCTGCGGCTCGCTCATCGCCGCATTCTACCGTTGGTCAAAGTGTCTCCGTAGCTACCAGGCAAAGTCGAACCGCATCCCCAGAATGTCCGACTGCGTCGCGCCGAACACGGTCTGCGAGCTGGTGATGGGATGAATCCAGTCGAACATCACGCGGACGCGCTCGTTCCAATACCAGTTGAAGCCGACGGTCAAGTCGTTGTACTGGCCGGCGTTGACCTGGTTCAGGTCCAGCAGGCTCCACCGCGTTCTGAACTCCCACGCCCCGGGCGAAAAACTTCCGGGCACCCAGAAGAAGTTCGAGAACGGTGTGATACCGGCGAATTGCGCCCCGTGCTGGCCAAACCGTTCGTAGTTGCGGTTCTCACCCGTCAGGAAATAGCTCAGGTGGGCGTACGCCCCTTGCACGTTCACCGCGCCCGCGCCGATGAGATTCACGCTGGAAACGAATGCCTCGCTCTGCACCGTCACTGGCCCCGCCACGATCGCCAGCTCGACATTCCCGGTGGTATTCGACGTGGCGTTCAAAATGCCGCTGTTGATCAGGAACGGACCCTCGTGAATCTGCGGGCGGGCACGGAAGCGAACCCGATTGTCGTGGTCGTCGGTGTAGAGAATGCCCAGGCCGGTGTGGATCAAATACCGCCCGTTGCTGGGCTCGTTGTAATACGGCAGCCAGGTCACGCGGCCCGACACGCGGCAGCCCTGATTGTCGTCGATCCGCTCCTTAAGGGCCTCGCTGATGCTGTCGAGGAAAACGCCGCCGCACCAGGTCAGCCGCTGGTCCTCGGTGCAGTTGTAAAACGCCATTCCCACTTCGCGGTCGGCGGTGAAGATGCCCTGCGTAGGAATCGATCGTTCCAGGAAGATGTTGAACCGGTCGTTCGTCACTTGCTCCAGGCCGAAGGGGACGAAGAAGTTGCCGATGCGAAACCGCCCCAGGAACGGAACCTCGTTCATCGACAGATAGGCGTCTTTGACTTCCGGCGTCTGCGGGGTGCTGATGTCGCCCACCGACTCAGGCTCCAGCGTCAGCTGCAGGCGAAAATCCAGCACGCCGTAACCCGTCCCCTCGGCCGAGAGCCGCAGGCGGCGGAACTCAAAATAGTTTTGGTCGCCGACGATCGCCGGGCTGGCTTGGGCCCAGTTGATAAGGTCGAGCTGCACGTGCCCGCCCAGCCGCACGGTCCACTTCTCTTTCGAGACGTCGATCCAGCCGTCGGCCGGCTTAGGGGCGGCGGGCGCAGGCTGCACAGATTTGGCGGTTTGCGTTTCCAGCGCATCGAGGCGGCGGAGGACAGACTCCATCTCGGTGGTGGTGTGATACGCGGCCGGCTCTGCCGCCGCTAGCGGCGCAGGCTGTGTCGGCCAGAATTCAGGCGCCTCATCGCCGATCGTCTGCCCGCACGCAATTGCCGCGGATAGCAGTGACGACAGCAGCCAGGCCGCTACCACAGCGAAAGATCGCGGCTGGCAAAGCCAATGCATCGGAGGTTCCCGCCTGACATCACCGGCTGCCTCTGGTGGTTCCAGTCAACGGTCGGAGTAAAGTCGCGCGTTTGGGTGATGGCAATCGGCGTAATCGGCAGAATCGTTACAACCGATACAGATTGAAAAAGTATCGGGACGCGGGTGCCAGCAGCTTGAGCGATTCCCGGCTAAGGAGCCGAGGGGATTTCTTTCCCGTGTGGATCTACCGCGCGGCCGGCGAGCTCGGCGGCCAGCTCGTCCTGGAGCTGCGGATCGAGGTAGTGCTCCATCCGCTCGGCCGCTTCGTGCAGGTGGTCGCGCGGCAAGTCGAAGTGCGTGTCGAGGTAACTCTCCCAGAGGCGGTGCGCACGGATCAGCCGCCGCGCGGCGTCGCGCCCCTCCGCCGTCAGCCGCAAGTCGCCCGCGCGATCGCGCATCACCCACCCGCGTTGAAAGAGCCGCCAATTCGCCAGCCAACCAACCACACCGCTGGCTCCCGGCTCCTGGCCCCTGGCCCCTGACTCCTCCGCCCGATACAGCCTCCCCACCACGTCCTCCGCCGCGATCCGCACCGCCAGCGCCTGGTTCCGCAGCCAGCGGCTGACGAGCCCCCGCTGCGGCGAAAGGAAGACGGCGGCGGTGAACTGCAGGCCCGCGGCGACGGCGGTCGCGCCGGCGACGTTGGTGTTCAGCCGCATGGCGGCTGTGTAGCCGAAGACCGCGGACGTGGCCCCGATGGCGACGGCCCAGGCGATCATCCAGCTCAATCGCTCGGTGATCAGGGCGGCGGTCGCGGCGGGGACGATCAGCACGGCGACGACCAGGATCGAGCCGACCGACTCGAACGACGCCACCGTGACGAGCGAGACCATGCCCATCAGCAGGTAGTGGACCAGCGCGACGCGAAAGCCCATCGCCGCCGCCAGCGCCGGATCGAACGCGACGATCTTTAGCTCCTTCCAGAGG
>DASRJB010000493.1:0-10968 GCA_035649715.1 Pirellulaceae bacterium | reverse complement strand
GAGCTTCTTGCGAAAGTTGAGGTCGCACGAGACGCGCGTGCCGGCGGCCTTGGCCTGCTTGACGAGGGCCAGGTTGGCCCGGCAGGCCGCCTCACCGATCGCCGGCGTGATGCCCGTGACGTGCAGCCACTTCACGCCCGCCAGCACCCGCGCGAAGTCATATTCCTCGGGCCCGGCCAGGCTGACCGCGCTCTGCCCGCGGTCGTAGAGCACCGTCGATCCGCGTTGATTCGCGCCGCCTTCGACGAAATAGAGTCCCAGCCGACCCTCCTTCCGCCAGAGAATCTGCTCGGTATCGACGCCCAGCCCGCGGAGCGTGCCGACCAGCGCTTCGGTGACGGGCGTCTTCGGCAGCGCGGTCAGAAAGCGGGCTTTCTGCCCGAGCAGCGCCAGCGACGCGCAGACGTTGGCCTCGCCGCCGCCCCAGGTTACGTTCACCGCCCCCGGCAGCGCCTGCCGCCAGCGCAGCGCCCCTGGCGGAGCAATCCGCGCCATGATTTCGCCGAATGCCAGGAACATGCTCGTCTCGTCCGAGAAGGCTTGGCGCCCAACTTAGACTTCGCCCCGGCAGCCGGCAAGCAGCAGCCGCCCTACCGCGTTTGGCGCGCGAACCCTGACAACGACTTCGCGGCTATGCTATGATCCGAGATTCCACTAGGGCCAGGTAACCTCACGGTGTAGCGCCGGGCTGCGGATTGCGCTTAGGCAGAGTTGCCTGCGGTCCGCAATTCGTTGGGCCGCGTTTCCAGTGAGGCGACTCCCATGATCATCATCCTCAAATCCGAAGTCACCGACGAACAGGTCCAGCACGTCGTCGAGCGCGTCGAGGCGCTGGGCCTGAAGGCTCACCTCAGCCGCGGCACCTATCGCACGATCATCGGCGTGATCGGCGACGAGCAGAAGATCAGCGCCGAGCCGCTGCGGGCGATTCCCGGCGTGCACGACGTGATCCCGGTGCTGCCCCCGTACAAGCTGGCCAGCCGCGAAGCCCATCCACAGCCCAGCGTGATCGACGTGGCGGGCGTGAAGATCGGCGGCGGCAGCCTGGCGATGATCGCAGGGCCCTGTGCGGTCGAGGAGCCGGAGCGGATGAACGCCATCGGGGCGGCGGTCAAATCCGCCGGGGCGAACATCCTCCGCGGCGGGGCATTCAAGCCGCGGACCAGCCCCTACGCCTATCAGGGCATGGGAGAGCCGGGGCTGAAGCTGCTGCGCGAGACGGGGGACAAGTTCGGCCTGCCGGTCGTCACCGAAGTGATGGATCCGCGGTACGTCGAGATGGTCGAGCGGTATGCCGACATGATCCAGATCGGCGCCCGCAATATGCAGAACTTCAGCCTGCTGACGGAGGTCGGCCGCACCAAGAAGCCGGTGCTGCTCAAGCGTGGCATGAGCGCCACGATCGAAGATTTGCTGATGAGCGCCGAATACATCTTGTCGCAGGGCAACTCGCAAGTCGTCCTGTGCGAGCGCGGCGTGAAGGGTTTCGACAAGGTCACGCGGAACCTGTTCGACGTGGCGGCGGTGGCAGTCGTGAAGGGGCTGTCGCACCTGCCGATCATCGTCGATCCGAGCCACGCGACCGGCCGGCCCGACCTGATCCCGGCCTGCGCCCTGGCGGGCGTGGCAGCGGGCGCGGACGGCGTGCACATCGAGGTCCACGACTGCCCCGAGCGGGCCAAGTCCGACGGCCCGCAGGCCCTGCTGCCGCGGCAATACAGCGAGGTGATGGGGCAGATCCGGAAGCTGGCCGCGCTGTTCGGGAAGACGATTTCGCCGTCAAAGTAGCCGATACAAGCAGGCATCTCGCTCCGCGAGATGCGGTTTCCTCACGCGGAGCGTGAGGACTACTATAGGTGCCTATGCGACGCAAGTTCATCGCCGGCAATTGGAAAATGAACACCACGCGGGCCGAAGGCGTGGCGCTCGCGAAGGCGATCGCCGCGAAGGTCGGCGCGTCTTCGCCGGTGGAAGTCGCCGTTTGCCCGCCGAGCTTGTATCTCGAGGCCGTCGGCCAGGCGCTGGCCGGTTCAGCCGTCGGCCTGGGCGCGCAGAACTGCTATCACGAGGCCAAGGGCGCCTTCACCGGTGAAATCGCCCCACCGATGCTCCGCGACATCGGCTGCACGTATGTGATCGTCGGCCACAGCGAACGGCGGGCGATCTTCCAGGAATCCAGCGGCGATGTGAACAAGAAGGTCCACGCGGCCCTGGGCGTCGGCCTCGTACCGATCGTCTGCGTCGGCGAAACGCTCGACCAGCGGCAAGCCAACCAGACAGCCGCCATCGTGCGCGGGCAGATCGAGGGCTCGCTGGCCGGGCTTTCGGCCGAGCAGATGCTGAAAACCGTCATCGCTTACGAGCCAGTCTGGGCGATCGGCACCGGCGTGGTCGCGACGCCGCAGCAGGCGGAGGAGGTGCATGCTGACCTTCGCAGGTTGCTGGAAACCCGCTACAATTCAGAAGTTGCGTCGTCCATCCGGATCCAGTACGGCGGCAGCGTCAACGCCGAGAACGCCGCCAGCCTGCTGGGGCAGCCCAACATCGACGGCGCACTGGTCGGCGGCGCGTCGCTCAAGGCGGACGGCTTTCTGGCGATCGTCCAAGCTGCCAGGCCTGCCTGAGCATTCGCCGCATGGTTGAATTGGGAAGGGATTAGAACCTATGAGCTTACTGCTTTTGGCCCGCGTGGACGCGCTGCATTACCTGTTTGCGATTCCGATGACCGTGCTGTCGATCTTCCTGGTCCTGGTGATCCTGGTCCAGCGCGGCCGCGGCGGCGGCTTGACCGGCGCTCTGGGCGGGATGGGCGGCCAGAGCGCGTTCGGCACCAAGGCCGGCGACTTGTTCACGCGGATCACGATCGTCGTGGCGGCGATCTGGGTGCTGCTGGCGATGGCCTCGATCAAAGTGCTCGCCCAGCGAACGCCGTTCGACAAGAGCCAAACTGGATACACGCCGCCCGCGGCTAAGACGACGCCAGGCACGACGACGCCAGGTGCCACGACGCCAGGTGCCAAGACGCCGGGCACAACCTCGCCTGGCGCCACGACGCCGGGCAAGGGTGCTCCGGCCAGCGGCACACCGGCAAAGGGTGCGACTCCCGAAGCGCCTCCTCCCTCTGCCGCACCGTCTAGCGCCGCGCCGGCCACAGCGCCGCCTGCTGAAGCGCCTCCCGCAGCGCCCGCGGGCAAGACGCCGTGAGATCCAACCGCTTGCAGTGCAAGCCCAGGAGCCGCCGAAGTTGCTGCTGAGCATGACCGGCCACGGAGAGGCCCACCGGCACCTGGACGGCTTGTCCATCGCGGTCGAAATCCGCACGGTCAACAACCGCTACTTCAAGCTGAATCTCCGCGTCAGCGACGGCTACCTGGCCCTGGAGCCGCACGTCGAGGCCGCCGTCCGGCAGCAGATTCGCCGCGGCACCGTGCAGCTGAACGTGCAGCTTGCCCGCGAGCACTCCGCCGACGACTTCCGCATCAACACGGCGGTCCTCACCGGCTATGTCCGGCAGCTCGAAGGGGCGTTCGGCGTGCCGCTGGGCCACGGCAGCGGCAGCCTCGCGCCGCTGCTGGCACTGCCGGGCGTCGTCGAGGAGCCGGCCATGGCGCTGGACGCGATCGAATCGCAGTGGCCGCAGGTCGAGCAGGTTTTGAACGAGGCCCTCGCCCGGCTGTCCAAGATGCGGATCGAGGAAGGCCGCTCCATGGCGGCCGACCTGGCTGTCAACGCCCGGGCCATGGCCGCCGAGTTGGCCCAGGTCGAGACCCGCGCCCCGCAGGTCGTCGCCGCCTATCGCACGCGGCTGACCGAGAAGCTCAACAAGCTGCTGGCCGAGGTCGGCAGCCGGATCGAGCCGGCCGACGTGATCCGCGAAGTCGGCGTGTTTGCCGAGCGGGGGGACATTTCCGAAGAAATCGTCCGCCTGAAGAGCCACCTGGAGCAGTTCGGGACGGCCCTCGCGGCGGAAGAGTCGCAAGGCCGCAAGCTAGACTTCCTGGTGCAAGAAATGTTCCGCGAGACCAACACCATCGGCTCCAAGGCCAACGACGCCGAAATCGCCCGGCATGTGATCGAGATGAAGACGGCCATCGAGCGGATGCGGGAAATGATTCAGAATGTCGAGTAGAAATCCCAAGAACCGAAGAACCAAAGAACCGAAGGCGGGCAAATAAGGCTGCTTTGGTTCTTCGGTCCTTTGGTTCTTTGAGCCTATGCCTGCTACTGCCACCAGCCGCCTCGTCGTCATCTCCGGCCCTTCCGGCGCGGGGAAATCGACCGTCGCGCGCGAGCTGATGGAAAGCTGCCCGCTGCCGCTGAAGTGGAGCGTCTCGGCAACGACCCGGCAGCCGCGGCAGGGAGAGGTCGAGGGGGAAGATTACTTCTTTCTTACAAGGGAACAGTTTGCCGCTCGGCGTGCGGCTGGCGACTTCCTGGAGTGGAAGGAGTACGCCGGCAATTGGTACGGCACGCTGCAAAGCCAAGTCGCCGCTGGACTTGCGGAAGGAAAATGGGTACTCTTGGAGATTGACGTCGAGGGCACCTTCGCCGTCCTGGAGCGGCATCCCGACGCGCTGACCATCTTCGTCAACGTCGAGTCGTTCGAAGAGTTGGAGCGGCGACTGCGTGCCCGTAACACCGAAAGCGAAGAAGCCCTGGCTCGCCGCCTGGCGACGGCCAAACGGGAAATCAGCCAGAAGCACCGCTACCGGTTCGAAGTCATTAACCGCGAAGTGCCAAACGCCGTTCGCGAAGTTTGCGAGATTCTGCTGAAGCACGCCAAGGAGACGCAATGCTCGATGCCCTGAAGGAAGAGTCGATCGTCAACAAGGTCGGCGGCCGGTTCAAGCTCAGCACGCTGATTCAGAAGCGGCTGGTGCAACTCAACGCGGGCAGCCGACCGCTCGTCGATCAGAGCACGCAAGACAAGATGGCGATCGTGATTCAGGAGATCGCCCAGGACAAGATTTACCTCGACGCCACGCAGCAGGTCCGCGTCGTCGGCGAGTTCCAGGGCACCGGCGAGGCGATGGAGCTGGACTTCGGCGAGTGACGGCCGCCAGCGAGCGGGAGGCGTAAGCCTTCCGATGATTCTGCATGACCGGCCAAGAAATCGTCGTCGGCGTGACCGGCGGCATCGCCGCGTTCAAGACGGCGGCCCTGGTCAGCCAGCTCGTGCAGGGCGGGGCGAACGTCACGGTCGTGATGACGGCCGCGGCCGAGAAATTCGTCGGCCCCTCGACGTTCGCGGCCCTCACCGGCCGCCCGGTCGCCCGCGAAATCTTTGATGAATCGCACTATCCGCTCGGCGCGCACGTCATGCTGGCCGAGAAGGCGAAGCTGCTCGTCGTCGCGCCGGCTTCGGCTGACTTTCTGGCCAAGGCCGCGCAGGGCCTGGCCGACGACCTGCTCTCGACGCTCTACCTGGCGTTTTCCGGCCGCGTGCTCATGGCCCCGGCGATGAACACGGCGATGTGGGAGAAAGCTGCCGTGCAGCGGAACATTGCCCAGCTCCGCGCCGACGGCGTGCAATTCATCGAGCCCGAATCCGGCTGGCTGAGCTGCCGCCAGGTCGGCGCGGGCCGGATGGCCGACCCGGAAGTCATCCTGCGGACGATTCGCGGCTTGCCTGGCGACAGTGCGGCGGGACAGAATGGTTGACATGACCGCCCGCGACAAGTTGATCTCCGATTGGCGGGCCCGCCTGGCCGCGGCCGAGGCGGAGCCGGTCAGCTCGTCGCTTCGCCGGGCCTGGCTGGTCCGCGTGCAGATGCGGCTGTACCGCTTTTTGCTCGCGCTCTACGGCCAGGGCGACTGGCGGGCCGACGAACGCCCGCCGCAGAAAGCGGCTGACGTCGTCGTCTTCGACTCTGCCGAGGCCGAATCGCTCGCGGGCAAGCCCGCGAAGGACCTGGGCAAAATCCGCTCGGTGCTCAAGACGGTCGCCAACAGCCAGGACCACCGTCCGGCCGCCGGCTCGCTGACCTCCGATGAGGTTATCGCCGGCTGCTGGTTCGCCGTGGCCGCGGTCAGCTCGCGTCTGGACCTGATACGCTGCATCGAATTACTCCGCAGCCACAAGATCGAGTGCCGCCTGCAATTTCGCGCGGGCGACCGGATCGTCGAGGTACCCGGCCCGCTGCGCACCGAGGCGCTGCAGCTGATCGACGAGCACCGCGTGCGATTGCGGAGAAGGCCGCGGATTGTTCACCAGGACCCGCAGGCACGGGCGGTCGCAGCGCCCGTTCGCTTTGCCCGTCAGCCCAGCTCGCCGTGGTGGGCGGCGCTGGTGTTCCTGCTCGCCTGCAGCCTGCTGATGCTCGTGCTGGCTACGGCAGCCGGCAATCCGCAGCCCACGGACGAGGAGCTCCAGGCTCGATTGGTGGCCTCGCTGGGCACCGCGGCCGTTTGCTGCGTCGCCATCTTCTGGTCCTGGCGGTGCAGCCGGGCGAGCCCGCTGCGGCACAATTGCTGACGATGCCCAGCGCCCTCCACGCCCTCGATTTCCTCGCCGCGCCGGCGGAGCACAAGCCGCCGGCGGTGTGCGTGGTCTTTGGCGACGATCCGTTCTTGAAGCGGCTGGTGCTGCGATCTCTGCGGCGGCAGATCGTTGGTGACGATGCGGAAGTGCCGGTGGCCAGCTACGACTGCCAGGAGCGGCGGCCGGAATGGCGCGACGTGGCGGACGAGCTGGCGACGGTGTCGCTGTTCGGCGGCGGGGCTCCAAGGCTGGTGATCCTGGAAGGGGCGGACGATTTCGTCTCGGCGGAGCGGCCGAAGCTGGAAGATTACGTCGCCAAGCCGCGCGGCAGCGGCGTGCTCGTCCTGGAAGTCGAAGACTGGCCGGCGACGACGCGGCTCTACAAAGCCGTCGATCAATCCGGCCTGGCAATCGACTGCCGCCCGCCCACCAAGGGCGGAAAAAGCAAGGACGTCGATGAAGGACGGATCGTGAAGTGGATCGCCCAGTGGGGCAAGTCGCAGCACAATCTCGCCATCGGCAGCGACGCCGGGCAGCACCTGTTCGATCTGACCGGGCCGGTGTTCGGCCTGCTCGACGCCAACCTGGCCAAGCTCGCCCTGCTCGTGCCACCGGGATCGAAGGCGACGGCCGACCAGGTCCAGGAGATCATCGGAGGCTGGCGCGGCCGCAGCATTTGGGCGCTGGTTGATAGCGCCGTCGGAGGTGAGACGGCGGCCGCTCTGGCGCACATCGACCACCTGCTGCACGCCGGCGAGCATCCGCTGGCGATCGTCGGCTCGCTCTCCTGGTCGCTGCGGCGGTATGCCTCGGCCACGCGAATCTATCAGCAGGCCGAGCGGGCCGGCCGCAAGATTCCGCTCAAGGACGCCCTCAAAAGCGCCGGCTTTCGCGATTGGCCGCTGGGCGAGCTGGCCAAAGCCGAGAAACGCCTGATCGCGCTGGGCCGCCACCGGGCCGGCAAGATTTACCGCTGGCTGCTGGAGCTCGACCTGGCCCTCAAAGGCAGCCACTCGTCGGAAGAACGCGGCCGCTGGGCCCTGGAGCAGCTTCTGCTGCGGATGGCCAAACAGCCGGCGGCCCGGCCCCAGCCCGCCCACCAGGCGAGCTAGACGTCCGCGGTCTCCTCCTCGCGCTGCTCTTCCTTCAACTCCATTCCCTTGATCCGCGACGAGAGGTCGGCGAGCTGCTTGCTCAGCAGGTTCAGCTCGTCGTGTAACGTGAGAAAGCCTTTCTTTTTCATGTGCTCCTCGCGGACCTCTTCAGCTTGCTCGTCCTGGGCCTCCTCCATGCTGCTGATGATGACGCCCGTGAACAGGTTCAGCATGATCATCGTCCCCAGCAGAATGAACGACGTGAAGTAGATCGCCGCCGCCGCCGGCTGCGGAGTCGACAGGCGCTTGCCGGGAAATTTTTGCTCGGCGAGCTGCTTCCATTCGTCCGAATACTGCAATTCTGAGCCGTAGGACGCCGTGTACAGAACATCGTTCCAACCTTCCAGCGTCAACACCTGAAACAGCGTCTGCATCGCGGTGTGCAGGCTGCCGAAGCGGATCGGGTCATTCTTGCCGAACACGAACGTCCCGGCGCAGGCGTAGACGTAGAAATGCAGGCCCAGCAGGATGCCGATGTAGCCCAGGGAGGGAATCGATTTCAAGAGCGCTCCCACCAGCACTTGCAGCCGCGGCAAGATCGTCACCATGCGCAGGGTGCGTAGCAGCCGGGCCAGGCGAAAGACCGTCGCAAACCGGGCATCCAGCGGCAGGAAGCAGATGAGGACGATAGTGAAGTCAAACAGGTTCCAGCCGCGCTTGAAGTATTCCCACGGCCGATTGCCGCAGGCGGCGATCTTCAGGACGATCTCGCCGACGAAGATCCAGAGAATGATGTTCTGCACCAGGTTGACGACCCGGCCGATGGACGTCGTTTCGTCGAACGCGGGGTAGGTCTGACAGCCGACGAGAACACCCGAGAGCACAATCATCGCCAGAATGAAGCGATTGAACCCCTCCGAGGTGGTAAGTCGCCTTAGTTGTTCGACCACGACAATCCTCCGCTGGGGGCCCTGTGCACGTCTCGGCCGGCGCGCGTTCCGATAATACTGCGATTGGCGACGGGCGACAACGGACGGTCCGCTACCGCCAAGCCATGAAAAGTAGCACGCCGCCGGCGGCCAACAGGAGAGCCGCGGCCAGCACCCACCAAATCCAGGCTGCCGATTTCGCCGGCTGGGCCGATTGTGCCGCGGGGCGCTCCGGCCGCGGCTCGGCGGCTGCCGGCGGAGGCGTCGGCCTGGTAACTTCGCCGCGCAGCGCCGCCTGAAACTCGCCGGCAGTGGCAAATCGATCGCCCGGCTGCTTGGCGAGCGACCGCCTGACGGCCTGACCGAGCGGCGAGGCTGCGATGGCGGCGGGCAGCGGCGGAACCGAGTCCTGATTCTGCATCAACATGATGCGGACCGGGTTCTCGTCGTCGAAGGGCACGCGGCCCGCGAGCAGCTCGTAGAGGACGATTCCCAGCGAATAGAAGTCCGACGCCGGCGTCAGCTCTTCGCCGCGGCACTGCTCGGGGCTCATATAGACGGGCGTGCCCATCACGCCGCCCGAGACCGTCAGTTTCGCCGTCGCCATCAAATCGCCGTCGCCGGTCACCTTGGCGATGCCGAAGTCGAAGACCTTGACGAAATCGCGGCCGTCCGCGTCGCGGCAGAGGAAGATGTTGCTCGGCTTGAGGTCGCGGTGGATGACGCCCAGGCGGTGGGCCTCGTCGAGAGCCGCGAGCACCTGCTGGGCGATCTCTTGCACCCGCGCCGGCGGCAAGGGACCGCGATTCTGCAGGACGTGCGTGAGCTCCTCCCCCTGCAGGTACTCCATCGCCAGAAAGACGTCGCCTTCCTGCGTCTCGCCCGATTCGTGGATCTTCACGGCGTGTTCGCCGGTGAGGCTGCCCGCCAGGCGGGCTTCGCGGCGGAGGCGGTGCCGCAGCTGCTCGTTGCGGGCGGCCCAGGGCAGCAGCACCTTGATCGCCCGCAAGTCGCCGGTCCGCTCGTCCTCGGCCAGATAGACGATGCCAAAGTTGCCGCGGCCGATCTCTCGATCGATCCGATAACGGCCGGCGATGGTCTGCCCCGGTTCCATCCGACGCGACGGTTGGTGCGCGAGTCGTTCCCTGTCCCCGGCGATATTGTATCGCAAAGTCGCCCTCACGCTCCGCGTGAGACAATCAGCCGACGATCTGGCCCAGCCTCTCGCGGAGCCGGCGTCCCGGCGCCTGGCGGGCCATGGCGATGTAGGCGATCATGCCGCGAATCCAGTTGAGGTAGTGCGGGCGGCCGCTGCGGTTCTGAGCCGCCAGTCCCTCGCGGCGAGCGCGGTGCAGAATCGCCCGCAGGCGGCGGGCCGTCCTCCGCGGCACGCCGACCGCGTCGTTGACCACCAGCCCCGTGACGCTCTGCCGCGTATTCCGCCGCTGCACGCGCGTCTTCGGCTCGTTTACGGCAAAGCCCTCGTCCTGGGCGATGTGCCGCACGCGGGCCAGCAGGTATCCGACCTTCGTTGCCGTTTCGCCGCCCGCCGAGAACGTCAAGTCGTCGGCATAGCGGGTATAGGTCCAGCCGAGCTTGCGGCACAGGCCGGAGAGCCGCGCGTCGAGCCGCCGGGCGATCAGGTTCGAGAGCGCCGGGCTGGTGCACGCGCCTTGCGGCAGCGAGCGCGGGCCGGTGGCGACGTGCAGCGTCTGGCCCGCGTACGTTACCGTCCGCCGTGGCGACTCGGTGCACAGCAGTGCCAGGATCGTCGCTGCCGCGGGCGAGTAGCCGAGCTGCGCAAGTGCGCCTTTGACCCGCGGGAACGTGATCGTCGGGAAAAAGTCCTTCAAGTCCAGGTTGACGACCACCTCCTTGCCCGTGTGCAGCCGAGCGCCGGTCACGGTGCTGCGGCCCGGCACGAAGCCGTGGGCCGCGTCGTGGGCCGGCAGCTTTGCCAGGATGCGGCTCAAGATCCACTGCTGGGCTTTCTTCAGCGTCTTGTGCGGCGCGGCCAGCTCCCGCGTGCCGCCGCTCTTTTTGGGCACTTGAAAGCGGACGTAGTGCGTGCGGGCGGCGGCGTCGCTGTGGAAGGCCAGCCACCGCAGCCGCGGAATCGTCAGCTCCAGGGCGGTCGCGACGTCGGCCGGCGTGGAGAGCAGGGGCAATCCCTGCCGCTGCAGCTTTTCGATGTCGGCCTGCCGGTCTGCCAGGCCGTACGAGACGCCGCGGCCGAGAAACACGATGTCGCTGGCCTTGCGGCGGGCGACCGCTTCGGCCCGCTGCTTCTTTCGCTCGGCGGCTTCGGCTTTTTTCTGGGCTTTGAGGGCGGCCCGCTCGGCGTCGGTGCGGGCCATTGCCTCTTTCGCGGCCGTCTCGGCCAGGGCGAGGTCCGGCCGGATCGCGTCCATCTGCGCGCCGACCTGGTGGATTTCGGCCAGCTCCTCGCTCTTCAGAAAGCCGT
>DASRJB010000492.1:0-2449 GCA_035649715.1 Pirellulaceae bacterium | reverse complement strand
CAGCAGCTCCAGGCCCTGCTTTTCGGACTCGGCCAGGAACTCGGCCAGCTTGGCCTCGCGCTCGGCGGCGGGCGCCGTCTTGGTCGCATTCATCAGGGTCTGGGCTTCGACCAGCCGGTGGTCGATGAACTCCTTCAACTTGGCGACGTCGGCGTCGGCCAGGCCGATATCCTTCGCGACTTGCCCGTCGTTGACCAGGATGATGCGGCCGACGAACGGGTCCTGACCCCAGGATGGCGCCGCCAGGGCCAGAACCAGCAAGCCTGCCGTCCAACAGCAAGAGAAGATGGAGCGCATGAAAATCTCGTGGGAGTGAAGCGTCTTTACCCCGGCCAGCGAACGCAAGTGTTGACGCCCAAAGACTTTGGATGCAAACCCGCGATCAGCAAACCTCGATCATAGTCGAAACCGGCAGAAGAGGCGAATTGCCTTGCCGCCCGTTTGCTAGTGGTTGTAACCCCGCCCTACATCGCAGGTTTCGCGGCTAGTCGGTTGTCTGCCGCGCAGCAGCCATGCGGTGCATATGCACGCCTGGAACAAATTGCTGCGTTGGACAAATAGCGGTAAGCCTTTTTAAATTCGAGACTTACAGTGAAATGTCGCCGTGCATGATATGCAGTTTATGCACGTTTAACTCCGTCTGACTTGTCCCGAGTTCAACCGAAGGCCACGCAGGCCTCCTGGGCGAGTCAGCACGCCGCGGCTTCCCTGGTTTGTTCCCCTGCATATGCATATGCATGCGGCGCAATTTTCTCGATCCAACAGAATTGCCGTAAGTTGTTTCGCACCAGTAATTTGCATCGAAATCACGCTGCCGTACATATGCACTTATGCAGATTTACTGCTTTCAGGGGAACGCACGATCGCAGTCGCTCGCCATCGCGAGTTTACCACTTTCGTATAGTTAGAGGCAACCCGCATCCTACATCAACCTGGCCAGCAGGTCGAGCGCCTGGCGGGCCTTGTCGATGCCGCCCAGAGCGTCGGCCAGCTTCTTGGCGTGCAGCAGCGTGTCGTAGCGGCCGGTTTTCGGTTTTCCCTGCATCGACTTGACGTTATAGACCTGCGCGGGGGTGACCCGGGTCCGCTGGGCGGCCAAGGCGGCAACGATCTCTTTGGCCGAGGCATCGGGATGCTTGGCCAGCATCTGGCGAATCTTGGCGGCTTTGTTGCGGCGTTTGGCCACGGAGCTTTCTCCAGTTGATAAGGCGGTTGACAGGGCTGGCGTCTATTGTGGTTGCCGCCGCGCCCACTGCAAGCGTAGCGGCGGCGGACGACTCCCAAAGCCGCGACCAGTGGTCGCGGTGCACCTGGTATACCGCGACCACTGGTCGCGGCTTTGAGAGGCGCGCTACGCGTCGCTGGCGATTCGCGCATAAACACAGAGGTCCATGAGGGCGCGAGCCGCCGGAGCGGGGTCCCAGCGGAGCGCGTCGGCCCGGCCCGCCAGCAACTCGGCGAGGCGGGCCAGCGGCTCTACGAGACGGACAAATCCCAACTCCCGGCCATGCGTCGCCAGGTCGGTCCAGGCTCGTGCTTGCGGCTGGCCCGCGCGGCGGGCACCGGAGAGCAACAGCTCGGAAAGCTCTAACCGCATTTGCGTCAGGAACGATTCGAGGGGATCGGCCTGAACGGGGCTCCGGGGGTCCTGTTCCGGTTCGCCCGGCGTGGGCGCCGGGGCTGAGCGGCCCGGGGCCGATTCAGAGACCAGCGGCTGGATGCCGATCCGCCGATCCCCGTCCTCAAGGACGACCAGGATGGGCCGGATCAGCAATCCTTCACGGGAACCGGTTACGTGTCCGCTGACAAAACGGACGCTCGGCCCCCTGCTTGTTAAGGCGCCAAGCAGGGTGCCAAAGCCCGTCTTCCCGCGCGAGTGGAACGGATGCACGAGCAGCGCCCGCCCGCCCGCTGCGTCGCGCAGTACCGCCTCCAGGCGCTGCTGCGATTCGTTGAACCGCAGCTCCTCGGCGGCCTGCACAGGGCAGGCATAGACATTTTCGGTGAGCCGCCGCGGCCGCAGGTACGATGGCGGCAGCGACGCCAGGCGGGCCGCGAGCTGGGCGAAGCTCTCGACGGCGGCCGGCGGCTTGAGCTGCTCCCAGGAGAAAGTCTGCGGGTTGATGGTCAGCGACGCGGCGGTGCGCGGCAGGACCAGGCGGCCGCTCGGCGTGCGCTTGCCCGACTTGAGCAATAACTGCGACCGGCTCAGGGCCGCGAGTGAGACGCCGCGCGAGAGCACGATCCCGCCCAGATCGGCGTAGCTCTTGGGCTCTTCGCCCGAATCCGGCGCGGGATCTGCGAACGAGCGCTCCACGGCGGCGAGGCTGCCCGAATCGGCGTCCTGCACGTACGCGCTGAGCGTGGTCACGCGCCGTCCCAGCCGCACGCCCAGCCCCAGGCCGATCATCCGCCCGCCGGCGATCTCAGTGACGCGGTCCGACTGCGA
>DASRJB010000491.1:0-2094 GCA_035649715.1 Pirellulaceae bacterium | reverse complement strand
AGAGTAGACCAGGCCCATCTGGTCCGGCGCGATCTTGTACTCCGGGATGATCCGCTCGGTCCCCGCCACCGACATGCCGACGCGGTTGAAGTGTCCCAGGCCGACGACGAGCATCAGCAGGATTACGACCGGCCAGTAACTTCGGGCTGCTGAATTCTGCATTCTGAATTCTGAACTCCTAGCGGGACTCCGCGACGAGGTGTGCCCGCACGAATTCCTCGTTGAGCGTTACGCCCAGCCCCGGGCCGTCGGGCACGCGAATCCAGCCGCCTTCGGCCTGCACCCGCTCGTGCGTCAGCTCGTGCCGCAGCGGCGAATCATCGACGCAATCCTCGAACAGAAACGCGTCGCGGCAGGTGCTGAGCCAGTGCAGGCTCGCCGCCGCCGTGATCGGGCTGGTGTAGCAGTGATTGCAGAGCCGCGCGCCGATCTCTTCGACGCGGCTCTTGATGTACGCCGCGTCGGTGAACCCGCACCGCGAGAGATCGACCTGGTAAATGTCGAGCGCCCGCCGGTCGATGAGCGGGCGGAACGACTCGCGGCCGCACTCTCCCTCGCCGGCCGCGATCGGAATCGGCGAGCGGTCCCGCAGCCAGACGTAGCCCTCGATGTCGTCCTCGCGGAGCGGCTCTTCCAGCCATTCCGCCCGATATTCGGCAAAGGCCTGAGCCCGCTGCAAGGCCGTGCGGGCATCCCACACGCAGCCGGCGTCGATCAAGAGCGTGTGCTGGCCCAGCCCTTCGCGTGCACCGGCGGCCAGCTCGCGGTCGAGCCGCTCGCTCTGGCCCATCGGCTCCCAGCCGAACTTGACGGCGGTGTAACCTTCACCCACCCAGCGGCGGGCGATCTCGGCGGTTTCGCGGCCGTCCTTGCCGAAGAGGATCGACGCATAAGCCCGCAGCTTCTCGTGCTGCTTACCGCCGAGCAGGCGGTGAATCGGCTGGCCGAAGGCCTTGCCCTTCAGGTCCCAGAGGGCCATATCGACGGCCGCCATCGCCGTGATTCCGACGCCCGTGCGGCCAAAATACATCGTGCGGCGATACATCTTCTGCCACAGCCGCTCGTGCTCGAGCGGGTTCTCGCCCAGCACGATCTGCCGCAGTCCGCAGGCGATATTGTGGCTGAAGGGAGCATCGACGATCGCCTTGACGACCTCCGGCGACGAGTCGGCCTCGCCGACGCCCTCCAGGCCCTCGTCGGTGCGGACGCGGACGAGAACCGAGTCCTGGCTGCTGGCCGTTTTGGCCTGGACCTGCGGAATCCGCAGGATCTGACAGACGACTGCTGTGATCTTCATGGTCCGCCTTAAGAGCAACCACCGCCTGCAATGAGCCGCCAGCATAGCAGGCCGATTTCGGGCGGCCGATGAGATTCTTGGCGAAGTGTGAACATTGGTATGGTATTTGCTACATAGTTCCCTTTGGCAGCGAGACTGTCATTTTGGCGCCTTGGCAATTTGATCCCGCGTAGCGAATTATTCGCCACGCGTTTTTCGCCGCAACTGACGCACCGGCAGTATGTTGCGGCGAAAATGACCGAATAATTCGCCACTTCCCCGCGTGTTTGAGGCGTTTGGCGAATTATTCGGCCGGCCAGCGACGCCGTCGAATGCCGCAACTCGATTGCGGGGCGGCACTTGCGGATTTCCGCGACGCTCACCACTGCCTGATTAATTCGCCACGGAGCTGCAACTCGCGGCGAATTATTCCACGACGTTACCCATCGCCTTGCGCACCGCATCCAAAACCTTCGGCTGCACTTCGGCCAGCGGACCGGCGACGAATGCGCCGGCCGCCGCCTTGTGCCCGCCGCCGCCCCATTGCTCGGCCAGCTTGCTGCAATCGACGGCGCAGCGGCTGCGAAAGCTGATTTTGAAGCCGCCGCCGGCTTGCTCGACGAAGATCACAGCGAACTGCGTCCCGCGGATGGCGAGGGCCGAGTTGACTACGTCCTCCGTGTCGCTGGGCAGCGAACCGGTCCTGGTGAAATCGTCCTTCAGCACATGAGTATGCGCCAGGCGCCCGTCCAATTCTGTCTCGATTCGCGACAGGATCACGCCGCGGAGCTTCATCCGGCCGAGCGTGTCCTGCTCGT
>DASRJB010000490.1:0-3827 GCA_035649715.1 Pirellulaceae bacterium | reverse complement strand
CGGCGGTTCCACGGCGAATCGTTCGGCGGCCCATCACCCGTCGAGGGCGGCCCGATGCTTGGCGCGGCCGGTTCCTCCGCGCCGGGTCGCGGGGTGGGCACCGGCGGCGGAGGCAGCGGCACCGGACTGGCCGGCGGCCGCGGCGGCGGGCACGGAGATGCAATGGGACTAGAGAGCTACCCGGCAGGCACGTCTGGTGGCGCTCCGGCAGGCAGTGGCGGCGGAGCAGTCGGCGCGCCGGGCGGAAGCGAGCCGCCCAGACCGTTCCCTGGCGGCGCCGGAGGAAATGCTGCCAGCAGAAACGCGACCGCTGGCGCGGGTCCTCAGGGTCAGGCGCCAGGCGCTGGCGGTGGACCAACAAGCGCCGGAGCTGTGCCAGGCGGAGGAGGCGGACAGCCTGCCGGCAAACTCGCTTACGGCCGGCCGCGGCCCGGACCACCCGGAGGGGCTGGCAGCGGCAGGCCCGGCAGTCAAGCCTCCGGCGGCGGAAGTGCACAAGGCAATGCCGCGCGCGGCAACAATTGGGGCTTGCCCGGCTCGCGCGGCCGCGTCACGGCGGTCACGCGGATGATCCACCTGGCGGTGCTCAGCGACCGGATCGTGATCGTGCCGGAACAAGGCGACGAGCGGCTGCCCAAACACCTGCCGGTCTCGCCCGAGCTGACGCCCGCCGAGGTCGATCGCTTTGTCGCCGCCGTGCAGCGCGAGATTCAAGGCTGGGGTCTGGCGGTCGAGGACGGCTATTGGAAGCCGCTGCTGTTGGTCGAGGTCGCGCCCGACGCCGAGTCCCAAGCGCAGCAGCTGGAAACCGCCCTGCAAGGCAGCGGCTTCGACATTCAGAGGAAACTTCGGTGAGCCGGTCGCGGGCCGAACAATTCGAAGCGCCGGGCAAAGACTCCTTCCTGGATGTCGTGGCCAACGTCGTAGCCATCCTCATCATTCTGGTCATCGTCGTCGGCTCGCAGGCCAGCAAGGCGGCCGTGCAGAAAGAAACGGCCCGCCTGGCGGCTCAGGCCTCTGGCGGCGGCGCGGGGCAGGCGGAAGCCGGCAGCGTGGCGTCCGAAGCCAAGGCCCTCGAGTCCGGAATTCAAGACTTGCAGTCCACGATCGACCGACAAAAGCTGGAGGTCGCCTTTCGCCGGGCCGAGCGCGATCGCGTGCAGCTGCTGGTGGCGGCAGCCGAGCGGCGGCTGGCCGAACACCGTGAGCAGCTGTCGGCCGCCGAGAAGGAGCGGTACGACCTGGACGCCGAGCTGATCGCGTCGCGCGGCGAATTGACGAGCCTGGCCCAGGCCGAGGCCAGGCCCGGCAAGCCGCCGCGGATCGTCCTGCAGCACCTGCCCACGCCGATGGCGAAGACGGTGTTCGGCGACGAAGTCCACTTCCGCCTGCAGGGCCATCGCCTGGCGTATCTGCCCTGGGACGAAATGATGGCTCAGCTAAAGGCCGACGCTCCCAACCAGGTTCACAAGCTCCGCTCGCAGCCGCGGGTCGAGGTGTCGCTGCCGCCAATCTCCGGATTTGGTGCGCGGTACGCGCTGAAGGTCGCCACCCAGGAAATGCAGACGCGGCTGGGCGTGGCCACGCAGTCGCAGGTCGTGCTGGACCGGATTTTCTTCGTCGATGCCGAGCCGAATTTGGGCCAGCCCGCAGCCGAGGCGTTCGCGCCCACGTCGGAATTCCGCAGCCGGCTGGCGGGCCACAAGCCCCAAGCCACGACGATCACGATCTGGGTCTATTCCGACAGCTTTGACGATTACCGCGCACTCAAGGCCGAGCTGTTCAAGCTCGGCTACCTTTGCGCCGCCCGCCCCATGCCCGATGGCCACCCCATCGGCGCCGCCCCCGACGGCACGCGGTCGTCGGCGGAGTGAGCCAGTTTCTCATTTGCGCAAATCGTGCCAAAGCCACAAAGTCGTTGATCGCACCGCCGGCTTTAGGCAGCGGGGTTGAAGCAATCAATGACGGCCATGGTCCAGCCGGGTACGGCAGGTTCGGCGTTGGCATTGTCGCCGATGTGAAAGACGAGAGGATTGGACGTTCCGTTCCCTGTCTTGTCGCGCTGCAGAGACGGGTTGCGATAGCTGGCGATCGTCTTGGCTTTGGGATCCACGTCCCAGACGGCCTTGGTGCCGGCTTCGAAGTAGTCGGCGCGCTTGTCGGCCAGCGCGCGTTCGGCGGCGGGGCCGTAGTCCTCTTCGCTGCGCACTTCCACGGCAAAGGTCGGCGCGCCCTCGATGAAGCGCATCGGGTCGCTTGGCAGCGGACCAGCGTAGTAAGAAGCGTCGGGAGAAAACGATTCGCGTCCGTTGGACAGCGGGGGCCGAATGGCGTAGCCGATGCCATCGGGGAGCGCCACTCCTACGCCGATCCGCAGGGCAAACGCCCGCAGGCTAATTGCAATCAAGAACGCCACTTCCGAGGGCTGAAAGCCGCTGGCCATAAGGTGTACGATCTTGCCGCCGATCAGCTCCGCCTTCCCCTCGACGTGATAGAGATCGGCAATCGTGGCCCGAGGGGCAATCTGAATCATCTCGATGCTACCGTGGCGGCGGAGATTACCTCGATATCCTCAAGCCTATCCCGCTGCCATGCAGCGAGCAAGTTTGAACGGTTCCTCCAGCGGACAGCAGATATCCGGCTGACAATGCTATGCCAGTCCCTTGATCGGCTCCGCGCCGGTCAGCGTGCGGAGGAGGTCCTGCGGCAGGCCGGTCAGCAGGCGGACCTGGCCGATGTCGAGGAGCGTGTGCATGACGGTGGCCAGGAGGTTGTCGTTGCCGTAGGGCTCGGAGAGCGGTTCGCCCGCGTCGCGCGTCGAACTGCCGATCACCTGGCCGCCCTTCAGGCCGCCGCCATAGAGCAAGAGCGGCGAGAGGCCGCCCCAGTGGTCGCGGCCGCCGTTCTTGTTGATCTTGGGAGTGCGGCCCATCTCGCCCGTGGCCACCAGCAGAATCTTGTCCGACAAGCCGCGGGCTTCGCAGTCTTCGATGAAGCTGGCTACCGCGTGGTCGAACGGCCGCCCCATGTACTGCATGCCTTCCTCGACGCCGGCGTTGTTCTGATCGGCGTGCATGTCCCACACGAAGTTCGTCGTGACCGTCACGAAGCCGCAGCCCGCTTCGCACAACCGGCGGGCCAGGAGCAGCAGCCGGCCGAGCGTCTTGGCGTTATCGACGTACCGCGGGTAGTTGTTCCACTTGCGGCTGATCTGCTCGGGGCGGACGAGCGGGGCCGTGTCGTAGCGGGCGATCGTCTTCGCGTCCTCCTGCGAAACGTCGAAGGCCTTGGCGACGCCGCCGAGGATCGTCTGGAGCGCCTGCTCCTGAAAGCGGTCCACGCCCGGCAATGCGCCGGCGGCGTCGAGGTCGCGGCGGATGCGGTCGAGGTTCGAGAGCAGGCTCTTGCGGTCGCCCAACCGGGTCGGATCGAGCTTGAGCTCCATGTCTTTCTGGGCCGCGCCGCTGCCGCCGGGCACAAACGGCGAGTAAGCCGCGCCGAGCCCGCCCGTCGCCAGGAAGTTGCCGAACTGTTCCACGGCCGCGCCGGCCATCGGCTCGACGGCCCGCGGAAAGAGCGCGGCGTTCAGCGGCATGCCGGTCTGGGGATCGTTCGTGCCGGCGACGCGGGCGAAGAGCGAACCCATGTTCGCACCGCCGGTCGCCTTGCCCACGACGGGCTTGATGTCGTGGTTGGCGTCGCCGGTGCGGAAGCTGCGGACGATCGCCAGCTTGTCGGCCAGGCCCGCCAGCCGCGTGAACGTGCTGCCGAAGGTGACGCCCGGGATTGCCGTGGGAATTTCGCCCGTGACGCTGCGGACCCCGGCC
>DASRJB010000489.1:0-3445 GCA_035649715.1 Pirellulaceae bacterium | reverse complement strand
GGTGGGAATCGATCCAAGCGCGAACGTCCTGGAGAATCCGCTGCTCGATGAGCGTGAGCAGACCGGGATCGAAGGGTATCGCGCGCGCGAGCCCTTTGACCTGGTCACGTTGCGAATGGTGGTCGAGCACGTTCCGGATCCGCAGGCCTGCGTGGCGGCGATCGCGCAAAACGCGCGGCCGGGCGGCGTCGTAGTGGTCTACACGCCGCATAAGTATTCGCTGCTGTCGATCGCCTCGGCGCTCGTGCCGCAGCGGGCGCATCATGCGCTGAAGAGCCGGCTGTGGGGAACCGAGGAGCGGGATACGTTTCCGGCTTTCTATCGGATGAATACGCCAGGGATGCTCCGCCGGCTGTTCGAGGCCGGCGGCTTCCGCACGCTGGCAATGTGGCTGCTGGACGACGCGACCGTGTTTCATTCCCGCCCGCGGCTCGGCCCGGCGGAACTGGCCTTCTGGTCGCTCACTCGGCGGCTGCGGCTGCCCTATCCCGAGCGGAACATCCTGGCGGTCTTCGAGCGGGCATGAGCGCTGCGAATCAAACGGCGTTGCAACTGGTTATCGGTTTGTACCGCTTCCTGTTTGCGCGGGAGTTCTTCTACCCACTCAACAAGCTCCTATTCGCCCTGAGCGCGCGAGGACTGGGCCTGCTGAACTTTGAGGACGAGCGAGCGAGCGGCGAATCGCACTTGATTCGCCGCGTGCTGCCGCGGCTGATCAGGAGGGAAGAGCCGGTCGTTTTCGATGTCGGGGCCAACGTTGGAAGTTACGCGGCGGCGGTCCTCGATCGCTTTCCGCGGGCGCGCGTCCACGCCTTCGAACCCCATCCGGCGACGTTCATCACCTTGGAGCGGCGCGACTCACGAATCGTCGCGCATCGGCTGGCCCTCGGAGAAACGCGCGGCACCGTAACGCTATACGACCGCAATGACTGCGCCGGATCACAGCAAGCTTCGATCTATGGCGAAGTCATTTCTGAGCTGTACCACCAGGATCCGCTCCCGGTGGAAGTGCCGATTGACACGATCGACAACGTGGTCGCGCAGCAGCAGGTCGATTTCGTGGACTTCCTCAAGATCGACACCGAAGGGCACGAGCTGGCGGTCCTCAAGGGAGCGTCGCAAACGCTGGCCTGCGGCAAGATCGGCTGCATCCATTTCGAGTTCAACGAGATGAACGTGGTCAGCCGCGTTTTCTTTCGGGACTTCCGGATGCTGCTCGCGGGATACAAGTTTTTCCGGCTGCTGCCGAGCGGGCTGCTGCGACTGGGCGAGAACCCACTGCAGACGGAGCTGTTTGCGTACCAGAACATTTTGGCGGTAAAGGCGGACAGCTAGGGCGGCATGGCTTCTGTGGCAACTGACCTGATTTCCCGCGGCCTAAGCGATACGTCGGCTCCCGCCAACCGGCCGCTGCGCGTCGGCTTCAGCGAACTGCATGGGATGGCGCATGAGCTGTGCCAGTTTCCGCCGGAGGGGGTGACTTGCTCGGAGGTGGTGGGCCGGCCGGTGCGGCTGAGCCCGATTCGCAGCGAGATCAAAGGATATATGCGGCGCTGCGAGTCGGCCGAGCACGACGTGATCGAGGCGGTGATCAGCCCGATCGTGACGCGGAACAACTGGGTCTATTCGGTCGAGTGCATGCAGGCGGCGATGTCGTTCAGCCTGCTGGGGTGCCCGCTGCCGCGGAGTGTGCGGGCGGCCTGGTTCCGGCGGCTGCTCTTGCAGCCGAACCTGAAGAAGATCGTGTTCTGGAGCCAGGCGGGGCGGCGGACGCTCGAATCGTACGCTGGCATTCGCGACGAGCGGATCGTGCGGAAGGCGACGGTCGTCTATCCGGCGATCCGCCGCGTGAGCGACGAGCTGATCCGGTTCAGCGACGGGGACGTGCAAATCCTGTTCAGCGGCGACTTCTTCCGCAAGGGAGGCGTGCACGTCGTCGAGGCCTTCGAGCGGGCCCAGGAGCAATACCGCGGCATCCGCCTGCGGCTGTGCTGCGACGAGAAGATCGACTTCAGCACCCGCGATGCCGCCCTGCGGGACGAATTCCTGGGGCGGATCCGCCGCAATCCGGGCATCGTCTTCGGGCGCGTGCCGCGCGACGAGATGATCCGGCAGGTCCTGCCCGCAACGGATATCTATGCCTTGCCGACTTATGTCGAGACGTTTGGGTTCGCCCTGCTGGAGGCGATGGCCTTCGGCATTCCGGTGATTTCGACGAACCATTTCGCGATCCCCGAAATCGTCGAGCATGGGGAGTGCGGATTTTTGATCGATACGCGAAGGTTCGACTGCGAGCGGCTGTTTCGCGGCTACCGGGTCGATGCGATTCCGCGCGGTTTTCGAGAATACATGACCGGGGAGGTTTACCTGCGGCTGTGCGAGCTGATCGAGTCGGTCGATTTGCGGCGGCGGTTGGGAACGGCCGGGGTACAGATCGCCCGCACGAAGTTCTCGCTCGACGCCCGCAACGAGCGGATGCTCGGCATCTACCGCGAAGCGGTCGGGGAGGCGGCATGAGCCAGCCGCTGCTGTCGGTCATTATTCCCACGTACAACCGCGCGGAGTTGGTGCGGGAGTGTTTGGCGTCGCTGCGGGCGGCGGGAGTCGGGAGTCAGGCGTCGGGAATCGGGGGGCGGGAGACAGGACCGACTACCGACCACCGACCACCGACCCCCGACTCCCGACTCGAGGTCATCGTGGCCGATGACGGCTCGACCGATGACACGGGGGAGGTGGTGGAACGCGAGTGGCCGGGGGCGAAGTATTTGTGGCAGCCGAATTCCGGGACGCCGGCGACGGCGCGGAATCTGGGGTTTGCGGAGAGCCGCGGGAAGTACGTGGCGTTCGTCGATTGCGACGACCGCTGGTTGCCGGGTGTGGCGGGGGAGGTGCTGCGGCTGCTGGAGGAGCATCCGCAGATCGACGTGTTGTTCACCGAGGCCCGGATGGGGAACGAGACCGAGGGTTACCGGTCGTGGATCGAGATGGGGGGCGAGCAGGCGTTTTTCGAGCTGCCCTGCGAGCGGCCCGCGGCGGGCCTGCGCAGTGATGCCGGCGGCGGGCTGCGCGTACTGGCACGGCGGCCGTTCTTCCGGCGGATGGCGGTGCGGAACGCGGTGTTCATCAGCGCGGTGGTGATGCGGCGGGAGGCGTTCGAGCGGTCGGGCGGTTTCGATCCGGCCCTGCGCGGGGCGGCCGACTGGGAGCTGTGGCTGCGGATGGCCAGCCAGATGACGTTCGCCTATTTCGAGCAGCCGTTGGCGGTCTATACGCGGCATTTGGACGGCGCGGCGAACATGTCCAGTGACCACGACGGGATGGGAGCGGAGTTCATCCGGGCGCTGGAAGGTGTGCTGCGGAAGTGCCCGCACTTGCCGGCCGAGGACCGGCGGCTGGTCGAGCGGCAGCTGAAGCATCACCTGTTCGGCCACGCGTATGCGGCTTA